>JAYTRQ010000384.1:0-5073 GCA_043746125.1 Armatimonadota bacterium
TCAGGGGCGACCCTCTGGAACGACTGCCGCAAGGGGAGTATGAGCAGCGTGAAGCCATAGAATGACGCATCTTTTAGATACCAACGCCTGTGTACGCTACCTGAACGGCCGATCCATCCCTGTCCGTGAGAGGCTGGAGTCCTTACCGCCCGGATCCGTCGCCCTTTGCTCGGTCGTGAAGGCGGAGATGTACGCCGGAGCGATGAAGAGCAACAACCCTGCGCGGTCACGGGCCGCGCAGCAGGAGTTTTTCGACCAGTTTCTTTCCCTGCCATTCGATGATGCCGCCGCCTCAGTGTATGCAGTCATACGCGCCCATCTGGAAGCGGCTGGGACGCCCATCGGCCCGTATGATCTGCAAATCGCCGCCATCGCCCTGGCGAACGGCTTGACGCTGGTGACGCACAATACGCGCGAGTTCAGCCGCGTGCCGAGCCTGCTTTTAGAAGACTGGGAGGTCTAACACCGGACATGCGAAGACAAATCCGCTTCCTCGCGCTTGGGTTGACTACATCGGTAATTTTAGTCGCGGCTTGGCTGTCCCGGCCTCCACAGCACCTCCTGATGGAGAAGGCGGTGCCGATACCGGGCGTTCGCCTCAGCTATCGGGGTGACACTTATCAATGGCTGTCTGCCGACGAGCTGCTTGTATTTCGGCCCATAGGCGCGCTCCAATGGGCGGTCTACCGCCGGGACGTGCAGACGGGGGGTGAGACGCGGATGCCGCCTTTGGAGCGTCTGCTTCGTCAGACCGGCGGCTCCCCATACAGCATCAAAATCTCACCGGATCACAGCCGGCTGCTCTGGGCTGGGGCGGGTAAGTGGATCTATGAGGCGACCCTGGCCGGGACCGAGTTTCAGCAATGGGCGTATGGGCCGGAGGAGGGGGACGTTTCCTACTGGCTCAATGACAGCCGCCGGTTTGTGCGCTACGTGCAGTCCCGCTACGGCGACCCGTATCCTATCTTGCTGCGCGACGTCGCCTTACCGCTCCGGGTGCGGCATCTTCCGCGACTCTGGCGGCAGGACCAGATGACACATGAGCAGTTGGCTGTCCTGCTGACGGCCCAGCGGCCTCCCACGCGGGTCTATGCTGAAGGTGGATCCGGCCCGAACAATCACTATGCGTTTATCATGGTCACCGTTTTGGGGCCAAACGGAGTTAATGAGCAGACAGCGAACGTACCGCTGCCGCCGGACTTCTTCCGCGATGAGCGAAGCGACCCATACCGCGTGTCTAATGGGCAGAGAATGATCTGGACACTCAGATCGCCGGACGTGTCTCATCAACCGGGCTAGGTGCAGCGCGTGTTAGTGCGTCTTCGCGGGCCTCGCAAGCCCACCAATACGATCGGGGTGTATGTCAGCCAGGCCGACGGCCTGAGGTGGCGCTTCGTCGGCGACTGGGAGGAACCGGCACAGCTTCCGTATTATGAGCAGCAAGGAGAAAGCGCACCCGGCAATTTCCGCTGCATTCCTGGGGCCAAGCGAATCAGTTTTGAATACCACGGCAGCCTTTACGTGGTTCCGGCTGATTGATGCGGCCTACTCAAACCGGGCAGGGGCAGAGGCCTGGACGATTTAGCCTCTCGTGCGTAGCGGCGCCAGCCGCGCCAGTCCCTCCCGGAGCATCTGGTAGTAGGCCGCGTCGGCGGGTTCCCAGCGGGCTTTGCGGTCGCGGTCCATGCCCAGGACGCTGCCGATCTCCACGGAACAGCCTAGCCGTGCGGCCTCCTCGAAGTACAGATCTCCGTTCTCCAAATGGTTGTGGAAGTCGAAGGCCACTGGGACGCCCGGCGCGGTGTGACGCAGCATCAGCGCCCGGCCCACGTGTTCTCCTATGTCCGAGCTTGCGACGTCATAGGTGCGGTTCACGTCAATGAACTGGGCGAGGAACGGGTGGCCCGCGCAGCCCAGGTGGCAGGCGTCCGGCTTGGCGTCGCGCATCCGGGTCTGGAAAAGGCGGGTGACGTGAAAGAAGTAGTTCTCTTCGCCGCGCCAGGCCGGATCGTGGACGGGCATGTCTGCGTGGACCTTGTCGGCCAGGAAGTCGGTTTTGACGCCATCCAGGTCGTAGCAGCCGGGGTCGGACGAGAAGAGCCTGTGGAAGAGCGGCGCGAGATATTCGGACTGGGTGAGCGGGGAGGAGTAGTCGCGCATCCGGGAGCCGTGCTTGTTGCGCCGGCCGCCGGCCAGGAGGTGGGCGGGGTTGACCTCGGCGTCGTCAAACACTTCGGCCCAGTTCCACCAAACGATGACTTTTAGGCCGCGTGCGTGGATGTCGTCCACTAGGCGGCGCAGATCGGGGAAGCGGACCGGGTGCGGCTCCCACTGGCCTCGCGTCACCTCCCAGCCTTCGTCTAACAGGATAGTTCGGAACGGCAGTCGCTTCCGGTCAATCACCTCCAAGGCCTCACGCACGAGGGCCTCATCCAGAACCGTGACGGAGTTCAGGACGGCCTGTTCTTGCAGCTCGGGGGCGAGTTCGTCCCCGGCCCGGTAGATCTGGTCTATCCAGGTGCAGTATAGGCTTTCGGTGTGCCACGGGAAGCGTACTTTGTCGGCGGGATCGGGAATGAGGCCCTGCTGGACGAGCAGCGACGTGTAGCGGTCCAGCAGGTCGTAGACGGTCTTCCCCTCGTCCACGAACAGGGCGAAACGTGGGGAGTCCCACGCCGACCCGGCGGTCAGAGGCAGCCCCGCCAAAGGCAGGCCGTAGTCCAGATACCAGTGCTGGACGCGGGCGTTCTCCACACTCACATACATCCCGAAGGCGTGGGGCAGGTCCATGGCACCCACGAGCAGGCCGGCATCGCCCTTGCGGAGAATGAACTGCGTGGGGTGCGGCGCGAACTGCCAGTCGTCCGAGTAGGTCGTGGTCTCGCATCTGCCGCCGAGGAGGAGTTCCGGCCAGGTGTGGGGCGTATGGTGGCGGTTGCGGAAGTTGACCAGGTCGTACAGGTTCAGCGCCGTGCCTTCCGGCAGCAGGGAAAGCTGAACGAGTTCGCAGTCTGCCTTGGGGATAAAGCGCGAGGAGACGACCAGAGCATCGCCGTCACCGTCGAAGCGCACGGACAGACTGCCCAGGGTGGGGCTGTCGTAAGTGAGCCGGACGGCGTTTCCGTCCTGTTCGGTCCCCGTCAGGCGGAAGTCCCCTGGCGTTCCAGCCAGCACGGGGCAGAAGGGCGGCGTGCCCAGAGGAACGATGACGAGCCTCTGATCGCGCCGGACGTGCCACAGGGTCAGTTCGTCGGCGTTAAGGGTCAGGCCGAGGCCGCCCGCTTCCAGCAGGAAGGGCGGGCGGGGCCACGCGGGAACGGTAATCATAAGGAGCCTCCTAAAAGCTCTTGATATGTTTGACGGTGCCGATTTTGACGACTTCCACGTCATCATACCACAGCCTGCCGGCGGCGTTGCGGAGTTGGAATATGACTGGCATTTGGGCCGCGTCATCATAGTATCATTCGCGATTATTGTCAAAACTTATCTTTGGGGCAAAGGGAGACCTGTTACTTGGCGACGCCATCCGGCGTCACTCGAACAAGTGCGGGACGAACTGGGAGAGGTTGTCGGTGATGAGGCTCGTGGACTCGCGTATGCCCATGCCGTGCGCCTCGTCCCCAATAACCCAGCTTCCAATGACCGGGTGGCGGCCGTCGAAGTCGGGCAGGGGGCAGTAGGCCTGGTACATCCATTGGCCGTCGGCATACGTGCCCAGCGACTCTTGCAGAATGCGACCGTCCTGGACGATAGAGACGTTCGCGCCCTCGCGGGAAAAGAACGGCTTGCGAACGTGGCTGGTCAGTCCGGCCGGGGTGCCCAAATGCGCTTCCAAGAGGTTCGGGTGGCCTGGGAAAAGCTCCCAGAGCAGGGCCAGAATGCCCTTGCTGGACAAAATCAGCTTCCAGGGTGGCTCCAGCCAGCGGGGAGCATTGTAGGATTGGGCGAGGTGGGCGCTGAACGGTTCGGCCCACATCCATTCCCAGGGGAACAGCTTGAAGACGATTTGCAGCGGGCGGTCGTCCCGGCCGACGAAGCCGTGTACGCCATTCCAGCCGATCTGCCCCATCGGCAAGGCCTGGCTGGCAAGGCCAGCCTCTTTGGCCGTCTCTTGGAGGACGCAGGTCACCGTCATCTGGTCTTCGCCGCCTTCCGGCCCGGAATAGGCCATCGCAACGGGCGCACTCCCCAGTATCCCTGCGGCTTTGAGCGCGGCCCAGCGGGCGACGAGGGCCTCCCAGAGCGAGTTGAACTGGTCCGTCTTGGGGTGTTCGGATTCGAGCCAGTACCACTGGACCACGGCCGCTTCCAAGAGGCTCGTGGGCGTGTCCGCGTTGTACTCTAACAGCTTGGGGGGCCTCGTGCCGTCGTAGGCCAGGTCGAACCGACCGTACAGGGAAGGAGACAGGTCCTGCCACGACCGCCGGATGAGCGGGATGGCGGCTTGGGGGATGCCGATCTCGGCGAAGCGGTCGTTCGTGACAACGTGCGCGACGGCTTGCAGGCAGAGCTGGTGCAGGTCGTTAGTCGCCTGCTCCAACTTGTCCACCTGAGCGGCGGAGAACACATAGTAGGCCGACTCGTTCCAGTACGGCGAGCCGTTGTCGTGGGTGTGCCAGATCAGGCCCAGCGCCTCGACCTCTAACTGCCATCCGTTTCGGGGCAGGCAGCGCAATCGGCGCATGGCTATTCTCCGCTCCCGTGCCCGCCGCCGCCATGTCCCTCAGCGCTCCCGCCGAAGCCGCCACGCACCGTCGTGCCGGACCGGCTGGTGACCGCGCCGTCGCCGCTGGGCGAACTGGACCCGCCGGAGACGTATCGGCTCCCGCCGCTCGTGACGACGTTCCCGCCGTAGACCCAGTGCCCGCCCCCGCCCCCGCCGTTGACGATCACGACGTTCCCGCCGCCGTAGCCCCCGCCGTAGCCCCCGCCGTAGCCGCCCCCGCTGTAGCCCTGACAGGTGCTGTCCGGGAGGACGTTCCCCCGCGCATCCACGCAGTCGGCCGTTTCCTGCTGCTGACTGCACCCTGCCAGGAGGGTGGCGACCGTGCCGGCCAGGCCCGCCGCGACGAT
>JAYTRQ010000385.1:0-5067 GCA_043746125.1 Armatimonadota bacterium
GTTCCCCGCTATTGACGCCCGCGCGACTCCAGCGGTAATGAGCTTCCGCCTGATCTGGCGGGCCACGAACGAGAAGATCATCTACGACAACCCGATGAAACACTACCGGGTCGAGGGCTACAAGGCCATCGCCCAGCTTGAAGCTCGAATTCATGTTCCGTCAACAGGGTATTCGTGGAAATCGGACCCGCTGTCCGAGTCGTCTGCGGCCTATGCCATCATTGGCCAAGAGGTCAACGGACGTTACTACGATCAGAAGAAGTAAGCAAATCTGGGGCAGTGCAAATCTGGGGCAGGTGGTCAAGACACGGTTTTTCGCCTTCGTTTCGACCACCTGCTCTAAACCACTCTCTCTACTGCACGAGGTTAGAACGATATCCTTACCTAAATGACTCTGGATGAGACGGTGCGGGCTATCCTGGCAGGTGGAAACCAGATTAGAGCGCCCTTTTATGAACCGTAATTTTAGCCATCTCCGACTGCCGCTGGCCCTGTTCTTTGCGGCCCTCCCCTGTGTCGGCGCGGCGCAGCCGGCACCGGACTACGTCCACGCCCCAGCCATGCAGCGCCTGCTGCATTGGACCAAGTTCCCCCTCCGGGTATTCGTGGCGACCCATGATACGAACGAGACGGTGGCAGCTCGCGAGGCTCTGGCGGGCTTCGACGCCTGGGAGACGGCGACGAACGGCGTGGTACGTTATGTGGTCGTCAACTCCCCGACGGACGCGGATCTGACCGTGCAGTTTATTCCTAAAAGTACGCTGCCTGGGCAGCCCGGAGTCGTCGGCCTGACGTCGGTCTCGTGGGTGCGGGCGACGCTGAAAAAAGCGACCATGACCCTGGCGATCGGGGCGGGAACACCGGAGCAGGTACAGTCGGTCGCTTCGCACGAGTTCGGGCACGCCCTGGGCATTGAGGGCCACAGTGACAGCCCCGACGACCTGATGTTCCCGACGCAGCTGCGCCGTTATGAGGACGGGGTGGCCGTGCCGGCGCCTGTCCGTCCGATCACCACACGGGACCTGAACACGCTCAAAGCGTGCTATCCTCAGCTATTCGGGCGGCCTTAGCTATTCGGGCAGCCATGGCACGAAGTCCTCTGTCGGGTGTGTCTGCCAGATCGGCTCCCAGTCGCGCAGGCTGGGCATCAGCCTCCCCCGCGCTCCCCGACACGTCCGGGCGAAGAACTCCCAGTCGCCCGCCGTCACCGTCCACCGCCCTCCATGGCGATATCCGCGCAGCCAGCCCCAACTCAGCCAGTCGTAGACGCGGCGTCGGGAAAGCCCGCATCGCTCAGCGATCTCCTGCGGGGTGTAGGCAGGATCCTCGGCGGGTGTGGTGTGGGTGGAGGCGGTCTCGCCTTCTGTCTGGCTTTGAGAGAGCATAGGACTAAGACGTCGGACTTTAGGGCGCGACGCAGGCACGGACGCCTGCTGGACAGAACGCGAATCTTATGATACAATGCGTTGAGGGAAAAAGCAGGCGGCCTTTAGCAGAAGTTAGAAGAAGGTAGTGGCTCCCCGAGTAGGACTCGAACCTACAACATTTCAGTTAACAGCCGAACGCTCTGCCAATTGAGCTATCGGGGAATAAGGCCAGCAGTATTATAGCCTCTGGCGGCACCGTTGTCAAGGGCGGGCCCGCAGATCCACTCGCTTTCCCCAAAGCCCTTCGCGCAGGAGATGTCTTGAAAGTCATCGAAATTATCTTCCACTATCACGCCCGTGCCACTCTGGTCATCGAAATCCCGGAGACGGAAGCTTTCACGACGGCGGATCGGCCCCACATGCCCCGGCTTCTATTCAAGATACTGCCCCAGATGGCGTCCCAGCGCTGCACCAACGGCAGCGGCCACTCATTCCGCCGCGAGGCTCAGGCGACGGAGATCCCCCATCTGTTCGAGCACCTGATCATCGAGATCCAGAACCAGGTCCGGCGCGGCGTCGGCTTACCGCTGACGGGCGAGACGCGCTGGGATTGGGCCGTAGACCCGCGCGGGCGGTTCTACGTCACCGTGGATTACGACAACGAGATGATCGCGCTGGCCGCCATCCGCCTGGCCGAGAGCGTCCTGAACGCAGTGGATGAACGAGACCTCTCCCGACTCGACATGCCCCGCGAGATCGCGCGGCTGCGGGAGATTGCCCGCCTGAGCCGGCGATTGTGCGCCCCGTCCTCCCTCCGGCGCTCCTTACCTATTCCACAGACAGAAACGCCGCCGGCGTCTTCTGAAGAGGAGGCCGGCGGCGTGTCGCTGGTGGAGGTCCCCTGATCCGCGTTTAGTGACGGAGGATACCAAAGATCGCGATGGCGATGCCGATGAGCTGGAGCGGGTCTATGCTGGCCTTCGGCCCGCCCTGGTTGATTGTGACGTTGTCGCCGGCCTGGATCAGGTAGCTGCCCTGGATCTTGGGGTCAGTGGCGTTCAGCTTGATGGTCTGGGTCGTTATGCCGGCCCGGATGATCTGGACCTCGCCGATCTTGGCCCGGTCGGCAAGGCCTCCGGCTTTGCCGATGGCGGCGGCGAGGGTGATGGGCCTTCCATCGGGCAGGGGGTATTCTGCGGGGTTGCGGATGCCCCCGCCGGTGAGTGTGTAGGACTGTGTGATGGGTGCGGCCGGGACGATAATCGTGTCGCCATCTTGCAGGACCGGGTTGACAGCGGCGTCGGTCGGGCTTTGCCCGGCCTTCGCGTAGCTGAACGGGATGCCGTCCGACGGCCCGGCCCCGAAGTGCTTGAGGACGATGCCGGCCGTATTGGCGGCGGCGGTCGGTCCACCTGCCGCCTGGAGGGCGCTGTAGGCGGTGGAGGCGGCGGGGACTTCGAACCGGCCAGGCTTGCCGACCTGACCCTGGACGTTGACGAAGATCGGCTGCGGGTCCCGGTTGGAAACGTTGACGACGTCGTTGTTGCGAAGGGCGGGGTTCCCGGTCGCCGTTTTGTTGTCCAGATAGGCGCGGTAGTCCACGATCTCCTTGTCCTGGGTGCCGGCGTGGGAGATCTCGACCTTGGTCAGATCGGCGTTCAGGGCGGGGACCGCCTGCTGCAAGACATCGTTCAGGCGGGCGTCCGACCGGACGACGTAGTGGCGCGGGGCGCTGACCAAGCCGGTCACATCCACACCGATGCCGCCCTGGTCTATGATGGTGACCACGACCTGGGGGTTGACGTAGAACTGGGACAGGCCGGTGGCCTTCCGGGCACCGCTGACGGGGGCGCCTTTGATGAGGGCGGCGGCCTGGGCGGGCGTCAGGCCCTGGACGTGGACCTGGTTGACGTAGAGGAGCGTAATATCGCCTTCGGGATCCACGGTGTAGTCGCCGGTGAGTTCAGCTTCACTGGCGACGACGACGTGGAGTTTGGCGTTAGCGTCTATGACGCCTAGCGCCGGGGCCTGGGCGTGGGCAGCGCCGAGCGCCACGGCCCAGACGAGAAGTAAGACGGCCCAAAGGCGGGCGATGGATCGGAGAGTGTGGCGGGTGACATGGCTCATGGTGGTGTGTGTTACTTCCTCGACTTTAATGCTGGCCCACCTTATGCGGGCTTTCTGATCTAATCCGTTAGTCTATTCCGTTAATCTAACCCAAGAGCAAGAACCATGCCAAGACGTCGTCGTCCCGCAGGGGCAGGTCACAGAAAGAGCATCAGGCACGTAAGACGACCTTTTCGGCCTGCGGCCCTTTGGGGCCTTCACCGATTTCGTACTCGACTTCCTGCCCTTCCCGCAGCGACTTGTAGCCGTCTTGCTGGATGGCGGAGAAGTGAACGAACAGATCCTTGCCCTGGCCGGTGTCAATGAACCCATAGCCTTTGGCGTCGCTAAACCATTTGATCTTACCTTGTGCCATTGTGTGTGCTCCTTATCTTACCGTGCCGTAAGATTGTCATCGCCGCCGCCGTCTTGGGCCTTGTGTCACGCTGGGAACGTGCCGCCGTGGGCGGAGAAGGCAAAGCGGGGGCGTGCGCAGGCGGGTCAGGCCCATCTTGAAATCAGGGTAACACAAAACCCGCCGTTTGTCAAGAGTTTGGGGGATTCCAGGCAAGAAACAGGCTGTGGGGGGCCTTACGCTACGCGCGAGGGAGGGATGAAAACAAGGAGAAGGCGGCTTGACAAAATGGCAAGTCAGCCTTATAATTCATCCAGGAGAACGTTACCCCTTATGAAGACAGCCCGCCGTGCGTTCACGCTGATCGAACTGCTCATCGTCATCGCGATTATCGCGATTCTCGCTGCTATCTTGTTCCCCGTTTTCTCCAAGGTCCGAGAGAATGCCCGCCGTACCGCCTGCACGTCTAACTTGAAACAACTCAGCCTCGCGTTCGTCCAGTACACGCAGGACAGTGACGAGCAGCTTCCCGACTCGGCGTACGGCGGCAGTCCCTATCCAGGGTGGGTCGTCCCGCCAGCGGCACTCTTCACGTTCCCCATCAACGTCACGCAGGGCGCGATCTACCCGTTCGTCAAGAGCGCCGGCATTTACGTCTGCCCCTCGGACAGCAAGGGCGGCGTCGCACACCTGAGCTACAGCATGAACGAGTACCTGGGCTATACGCCCACGGGAAGCGCCTTCGGCCTGGCCGGGGCTAACTACCCCGCGCAGACGGTCCTGCTGGTGGACGAGCAGATCACACTCGATGACGGCAACTTCCGGCCCTGCGTCAACCTGCCTTCCCGCATTCACACCGGCGGCGCAACATTCGCCTACCTGGACGGTCACGCGAAGTGGCAGCGGCCGGAGAGGCTGGTCGAGACCGACTACTGGCCGAGCGACAATTTCGGCCCGTCCGCCACCCACGCCGACCCCGGTTCGCCGTGCATCCCCCTTCCCTTCGTGCCGGGCGGGTGAGGGGGCGGCCCCCTAACCCCCACCCCACTAGAACCCTAATTCAGGGGGGGATCGGAGTAAGAGAGACCGGATCAGGACGGAGGCGCAAGCCTCCGTGCCACCAGGGGCGGTCGCTCCAGAAACGCTCTCTGCTCCCAGCTCAGGCTGACGCCCGGCCTCGCCCGATGCAGCAAGGCCAGCGCCTCCACCGGGGTCGCGGCCAGGCCGCGTGCCATCATG
>JAYTRQ010000386.1:0-5065 GCA_043746125.1 Armatimonadota bacterium
GGGTCGTAGAGGTCGGGGTCGAAGTGCTTGAAATACTTGTCGTAGTCGGCGTCCGAGACCTTTTCCTTGTTCTTGACCCACTCATGGCGGGCGGGCAGGGCATATAGCCCCCAGTGGATGAAGAGTCCGAAGCGGGCCTGGGTGAACCAGGACGTGTCCCCCGGCGTGGGGTCCGGCTGTAAAGTCATGTCGTGTCTCCTTGTGTTTCCCTCTCCGGCAGTCGCAGCATCCGGTTCAGGTCGTCGCGCCAGTCGCGGTCGGCGTAGTCGCCTTGGTCCAAGACTTGGAAGCGGAAGCAGTGTTTCTCGAAACCCTCTCCGAGCTCCTGCCACGACACCTCGCGGCCGACGCGGGTGAAGTAGTCGGCCACACGGCGCTTGTATTCCGTGTCCAGATTGCCCTTGAGCTGCTTGCCCTTGCTCTCGACGACAAGCACTGTCGGCCTCGGGGCGTCGGCCTCACCTTGCTGCACGACGAAATCCGGCCGGATACGGTAGCGCTTGTAGCCCTGGATGGAAAACTCCTCGCGCCCGACGATGTTGCGATACCACCAGAGCACTTCGGGACGGTTATCCAGGTAAAGGGCGACGCTCTTCTCGTAGTCGTTGTCGTCATCGGGCTGGTAGTCAAACAGGTTCTTTTGGAGCGGCGAGAAGTCCCCGCGCAGCAGAGGGCGGAGGCGGCGGCGCTCCACCACGCGGGGGATCTCAAAGCGGCACTCGACGCAGTGCAGAAAGAAGAAGATGCGGCCCTCATCGTACAGAGCGCGGAACCGGCGCTCGGTCTGGGTGTCGGTCTGCTGGGAGATCAGCCCGCGCGTCTTTTCGAGCAGGCGGAAGCGGATCAAGGACAACTGCCCGGCGACCTGCGGGAGCCGGTCGCAGACGCGCTCCACGACGGGCCGCATCTGCCGGACGCTGAACCAGTCCAGGTCCAGGTTGGCGACGAGCCAGGCGCGCGTCTGGGCGTCGGTCTCCAGGGCCGCGCTCGGCCCATCCGCGATGTCCAGCGGCAGTAGGGCGTCTCCCTCTTGGTTCAGGTTGACGCGGTAAAACTGCTCCCGCGCCGCCGTCAGGTCCTCGGCGAAGTCCCACTCAGCGACCGCCTCGTAATCGAACTCCTCAGTGCGGACGGCGCTCAACAAGTGCCGGAAGTAGTCCAGTTCCTCGTCGCCCGGTTCCTCATCACTCTGCGCGCCCCGGACGCAGAAGCGTGGTAGGAAGATGCGGCCCTCGAAGGGCTGACGGTAGACCTGACGGAACTTCTCCTGCATCGTGGCGGCCTGCGTCGCTGGCACCGCGCCACCCTCGCTGCGGTCCATGACGCTGCCGACGTCGCCCTCATAGCCTTCTTTCTCCAGGGCGGCCCGAACGTCCTTCACGACCGCCTCGGCGCGCTGGCGCAGGCAGTAGACGTAGCTCTCGTTGAGTTCGGGGAAGGGAGTCTTCTCGACGAACGGCTGGCGTAGGACGCGCCCAACGAGCTGAGTCATGCTGAGTTTGCTCTGCGTGTTGTTCAGCGAGACCAGTATATAAGCGAACGGGCAGTCCCAGCCCTCCTGGAGCGCGGCCTTGGTGATGATCCACTCGACGGGGCAGTCCGGGTCCATCAGGTCAATGCCCTCGATGTCGTCCTTGTCTGAGCTTTTGATCTTGACGCTCTGGGCGGGGATGGACAGGCGCTGGATCAGGTACTCTTTGACGTCCTCGCTGTGGATGACGCCGGGCGCGCGCTGATCCTTCCCAGTCCGCTCCACCTGCACTAAAACAATGGGGCGGATCAGCGGCTTGCCCGAAGCATGGTGTTCCCGGCCCAGGCGGGCCAGCGACTCTCGCTTGTCGCGCGCTTCGGTCAGGCAGTTCGCCCAGGACTGCTGGCCGGAGTTCGAGACGTTGATCGGCAGCTTGATCATGTGTTCGCACAGAAGCTCGGCGCCGGTGACTTTGCACAGCTCATTGGTCTCGCCCTTGGGCGGAGTGGCGGACAGCTCGACGACGAACGTCGGGTTGAAGCCCTCGACCGTCTCACGCGCGAGCCTGCTCGTCCACTTGTGGCCTTCGTCCAGGATGACGACCGGCTCACACAGGCGCACGAGGTTCGCGATGCTGGTCCGGGCTTGGTACACGCCCGTGCGCTCATCCTCGGCCAGCATGTCCAAGTTGGGGATGCGCTCTTTCAGCGCTTTATGGGCCGCGCCGTCGTCCTCAGCCGGGAAGTTGGCGGTGAACGGGCCACCGCTCTCCCGGAAGAATTTTAAGGCTTCTTTGTCCTGCCGGTTCGTCCCTTGCAGCTTCAAGAGCAGGATGTTCAAGCTGGAAGAAAGCTGCACAGATGACAGGCGCCTGATCTCGTCCTTTTCCCAGACCTCGACGCGCCGCGACAGGGCGAACTCTAGGCCCTGCCGGTAGGGGTGCGCGCGGTCTTTCAGCGCCTTCAAGGTGTCTTTGTAGATCTGGTCGCTCGGGACAATCCACAGGGCAAGCCCGACGCCGTTGCGGGCGGGCAGCAGCGCCTTGTACGCCTGCCCCAGAACCTGGGTCGCCAGCAATGTCTTCCCGCCCCCCGTCGGCACCTTCAGGCAGACGGTCGGCAGATCGCCTCCCGCCCCCGTGCGCCGCGGCGCGGGCAGCATTCCGCCCTTGACGACCCGCCACGCCTCCTGCGAGGCGTAGTCGGGCACGGTCGCCCGCGCCCGCGCCAGCGCCTCCAGGTAAGCCCCGACTTCTTCCATGACGCGCTCTTGATAAGCCTTCAGTTCCATATCAGTTCCATAAATGGCTTCCCTACTTCAGTTGAAACGGCACGATCATGGTCCGGACGGACTTGTGCGCGTCACTCTCCCAGCGCCGCAGCTCGTCCCGGTGCATCCAGAACTTCTCGCAGTAGACGACCAGCCGCGCGCTCGGGTCCGCCACTGCGATCTCGCGCAGCCACTTCAAGTCGAGTGCGGCGTTTGCCTCCCCGTCGGGCGTGTAGAGCAGATAATAGCTCGTCCCGCCCGTCTCCCCGATCTTGCCGGTAGCCCGGTCCAGGCCCGCTGGGTCCCACTGGCGGCTGGTCTCGGTGTAGAAGACGTACTTGGCGAGGTCCTCATAGGGCGGCGGCGTTTCGCCCAGGTCGCGGTACTCGCCGAACAGGGGCGCGTCGCTGACGCGGGCGTAGGTGAACGCGCCGCCCGTCGGCGGGACGCCCTGCCCGGCGATGACGCGCCGGACGCGCTCCGCCGTGATGGTGTGGCAGATGTTCAGCTTCTTCTTCTCGTCATCCTTGCTGTCGTACTTCTGCTGCACCAGAACGAACTTCCGGTCGCCGTCGTCCTCCTGGTTGAGTTCCAGGACGGCCTGCGCGGTCGTGCCGCTGCCGGCGAAGGAGTCGAGGATGATGTCGTCACCCGACGTACAAAGCCGCAAGACACGTTTGATGACTTCGTGGTCTTTTGGGTTGCTGAAAACTTTGCCGCCCATCAACTTCCGCAGATATTTGACGGAAACTTGGCTCTGCTTGTAAATGACACTGGGCATGACTTGAAGCCCGACGCCTTCGTCGTTTTCTTCTTCCTCTTCGACTTCCGCCGCATCTTCGGATGTGTCCATAGGGTCGTCGGCATACTCTTCAGGAATAACAGCAAGGTGCGCCTTGCGAAAGGGCGGTTCCGTTTCGTCGTCGCGGAACACCACCAACCCTAAATCTATCTGGCGCTGCATAGACTCCAGGTTGGAGAACCGCCACCCACTATCAGGAATCTTACACGGCTTGCCCGTACCGGGGTGCAATACGTCGTAGCGCGGGCCGCTGCCACCGGGCCAAGAAATGTCTCGGTCGCGCCAGGGTCCGTACTTGTCTACCCATTTGTAGCGACTAAGCTTTTTAGACGGGTGCGTCTTCGGTAGGCTGGTGTACCAGGCGCGCAACGCGGCTTGGATGGCTTGGTCATCACCGTCATGCGCCGCGCGGAACTTACGATATTCGCGCATGATCTCGATCGCGCCTGGCTTGGCTTCACGCCAGACGGTCCTTTGCAGTTTCAGCAGGCTGAGGGACTTGGCGAAAACCAACATATACTCATGGCCGACCGAGAAAAACTTGGCGTCATTCTTGCGCGTCTTCTCCCAGATGAGTTCTGCGATGAAGTTCTCCTCTCCGAAGACTTCGTTCATCAGCAGCCGCAAGTGAGCAGCCTCGTTATCATCAATCGAGACGAAGATCACCCCGTCGTCGCGCAGCAACTCCTTCAGCAGCATCAAGCGCGGGTAAATCATGCAGCACCACTTGTCGTGCCGGCAGGCGTCCTCGCCTTCCTTTCCGACAACGTGCCCGATCCACTCCTTGAACTGCGGCTGGGTCAGGTTGTCGTTGTAGACCCAGCCCTCGTTGCCGGTGTTGTAGGGCGGGTCAATGTAGATACACTTGATGCGGCCCGTGTGGGTGGGGAGCAGCGCCTTCAGGGCCAGCAGGTTATCGCCCTCGATGATGACGTTGCCGTCCAGCGAGGGCACCTGCCCGGCCCCCAGAGCGGAGGCGGCGGCATCAAAGGCCATGGTATGATGGGGGACCGTGTAATGATAGGTCTCGACGGCGGTCTTGCCTTTGAACTGTAAGAAGGGCATGGGAAGCTCCAGAGATCGGCAGAGAGATCGAAAGAAAGCCCGTAAGAGCGGCGGGGTGCGGGCCACCTATAGTGTACCCGTTCCAGGCCGGGAACGGGCGGATGCCGAGGCGCGGGGTAGTATTCGGGAGGCGGGGCGTGGATTCCTGCGTAGGAACCGGCATTGGAGATGGCAGGAGGGCAGGACGGGGAAAGAGGGCAGGGGGACCCTGCCCCTACGTTCCGAATGTGATCGCGTAGGGGCGGGATCCCCCCGCCCTTCCCCTCCCTCCCCACCCTGTGCTATACTCTTCCTACAAGCCGCCCAGACGAGGACGTGCCTACGGGAACGGAAGAAAGGCACGAAAGACGGGCGCGGTTCCCCTTCATTGATAGGCTAGCGCTGGAAACGCCAGATCCGTCAGCGCCGATGAGCCGCTGCCACCAGCAGGGCCGCCACCACCCAGAGCGGGCTGGCGA
>JAYTRQ010000387.1:0-5064 GCA_043746125.1 Armatimonadota bacterium
TATGGGGTGTCCGCGGACGCCCCCCCCGCTCCCAATAATGGCCCGATTGGACCTGGGGGGGGATTCAGATCAGGAGCAGAGACCGGAGTAGGAGCGGAGGACGTGGCAATCAGCGCCCCAGCAAAGCCATTGTCCGAGTTGACGGCAGGAGCGGCCTGCATCATTTGGCGCTCCAAATGGTCCAGGCGGCGTGACACTTCGGTCACCAAAGACTCCAGCGTCACGCAAAGCTGTTCCAACTCCTGCGTGTCCTCCAGGGCAGACGGCGCTGGGTATGGCCGCGATCTTAGGTCGCGGCGGGCGAGCCAGAAAAGCGTCCCTGTAGCCCCTAGGACCAATAATTGGACCAGTAGTAGTTCTATCGTCACAGTGTCCGTGTCATAAGGCCGCCTGAAGCATTTTACCATCCGAAATGCGGCGTCCGACCAGCAGCGTGATCCGTCGCGACGCACGCTTGTCGCGAAGGGCGTCAGGTTTGAGCCACAGGTGCAGGTGCCGGCCCTCGTCCTCCACCACGATCCGCGAAACGGCCAAGATAGGCACTTGCTCGTAAACTCCCAGTAGGGTCACGTCTAAGAGGGGCAAACCGGCGGCTTCGGCGAGACGCCACCGCTCCGGTGCAAAGGCCGCATCGGCGGACACCCCAACTGGCGTCTCACGGCCCCACCGTGTCAAGGCCATTCGGCTCAAGACTACATCATCGCCCCAGCGAACCCGAGGGGCCACCGGCTTAGGGATACGGGTAACGCCGACCTTCGGCGCTGGGAAGCACGGGACTAGACACGCCCTTATTAGCGGCACAGGCAGCAGTGGGCAGCTTTGCACCAGTACGGGCGACGACGGCAATGAAAGAAAGGCAGACGGCAGCCTGACCGTTTCGACCACGCTAACCACATCAGCATTCTCAACCCGGCAGTCGGCGACGCCCACTGGCGGCAGGGAATGACAGACAGGGGACAGCATCGCCTGGTTTTCCAGCGTCACCCGCGCTCCCGGCAATAGGTCTCGGTCCTGTCCCCCTGCCTGCGCGTGGGGGATTGGGACGGCCCGAAGCGAAGGGAGTAGCTTCCAGCCACCCTCGCCGACCCCAGTCAAAGCCGTAAGTGTTCCCAAAGCCTCTGTCGCCCGCAGGCGGACCGGCAATCCCCGCTGTCCCTCGGTAATTTCTCGCACTTGGGGGTGAGCAATCAGGCGGCCGAGAGTACGTCGGATCGACTCCCAGGCCTTCACTTTGGGTTCCACTGTGTCGTCTATGCCGGTGCCGGCGTCTGTCCCTCGTCGTCCCATAACATTCGGACGGCCGCCTCCACGCGGGCCAGTGGCTCTGTGGGGTCCAGCGTCCGCGCCGTCTCAGTCAGCAGCCGCGTCGCCTCGGCCCGCAGGCCCGGATCAGCGGCACGCGCGGGCAGGCGGACGCGCAGGGGCGAGCCGCTATCCGACAGCTGCAAAAAGTATTCGGTGTCCGAAACGTCCTGCCACGCCCCGAACTCCTTCAGAGGAGGAATGCGGCTGCCGGTCAAATGGATCGCCTTGCGGCCGGCCGCCGAGGCAGCTTCCAGCAGGGCGGCGTCAGAGACCAGGAAAAGGTCCGGCTTCTGTTCCAGGCGTCCGATCAGGTTTGCGGCGATGACGTCGCCGTGGATGTACTTTTCAAGCACATCCCCGTACAAAATGCGCTGCAACTTAGTCGCGCGAACCGGCTCGGTATAGCGAAACTCGAGTGGCAGACCGTAGGCATCCGTCACCATCGCGCCGCCCATAAACACGTCTTCGGCGACGGGCAGGGACAGCACATACCCGAAGCTCAGTCTCGCGGCCATCTTCCCCTGCTCCCTCTTCTACCATACCTGTCAGCCTCTGCGTTCCCTTAGTGTAGCCGATTCGGGGCGGGGTGTCAAGTGCGACGAAAAACCCCGTACAACCGTTCGGGAACAAAATAGCCTCGCCTGTCGTTTATTCTAGTGTAAGCCGTTGCCTCCCTCCAGTGTTGTCGGGTGGTGACGGCCCAAAGCCGGCGAAGCGGACCCAGCGGGATCAGATAAGCCCGCCGCATTCCGCCTGACCTTGTGGCCCGTGCAGACGCGGGCCGGTCTGGGTGGCTCGTCCGCTTCGCTCCCAGGGCTTTACGACTTCCCCGACCCCGTTGACAAAGCAGCGTTCGCGCGTCATAATAGCCTTGTTCCGCTCCCAGTGTAGCACAGACAAAGCCGGAGTGGCGGAACGGTAGACGCGGAGGTCTCAAAAACCTTTGGGGGCAACCTCGTGGGGGTTCGAGTCCCCCCTTCGGCATCAAATGACGGCAAAAGCCGCCGAAACCAATCTGGTTTCGGCGGCTTTTTTGTGCCGTCAGGTCATCCTACACGTGCCAAATGAGCGGATTGATGGTGTCGTCGTTGAGCAGATCGCCTACTTTCAGTGTCTGGACATACTCGGACGGCAGTACGTTCTGGGTTCCGTTAAACGCCTCCCCATCAGGCATGTAGGCACAGGTCATCGCCCGGCGTGGCCGGTTTGTCATGTTTGCGCCTGCCCCGTGGGCGCACACGCCGTTGTGAAAGACGGCGCTCCCGGCAGGGCAGGGACAGCCGACCGATTCAATGGTCCGCCACTCAGGATACAGCTTGAACAAGTCCGCCTGGTTCCTGCCGATGCCCGCGTTTTCCCAGGTCGCTGTCTTCTGCGTGCCGGGCAGATAATAAAGGCACCCGTTGTCACGGGTGGCATCGTCCAGGGCAACCCAAATGGACAGCGAGTTCCGGGACGTGAACGACCAGAAGGGGTTGTCCAGATGCCACCCAGTTGGGTTGCCAAAGGGAGGCTTGTAAAGCGCCTGATCGTGCCAGATACGGATGCCGTCCACGCTGGCCAGTGTTGCCGCAACCCGGCCCAGACGCGGGTCATGCATCAGTTCATGCATTCCGGCGTGTGAGTCGGCTAGTTTCAGGCACTGAGTGAACACCTGGGCGTAGTAATCGTCGGGGTTGCCCTGGTTGTTCAGGCCCCCGGCGAACCCAGACTTGGCAGGATCGCGGCTTTGTTCCAGGCGCTGCGCGACGGCCTCATCGGTCGTCTGGCTCCAGTGGGCGACCTCGGCGTCGTCTAGGAAGCCCTCAACCACGAGGAAGCCGTTTTCCTGATACTCCGACACTTGCTCCGGTGTTACTTGGTCTCGCATAAACGTCTCCTTTGTCAGCAGATCTTGCCGCGCTTGGCGGCGAGGCTGTGGCCCATCGGCTTCTCGCCGACCCAGCGCTCGTCGGCGGGCTCCGAGGCGAGCTGGTAGCGGGTGTCTGAAGACAGCCGGATTTGGTCTGAATGGTTGTCCAGGCTGCAATGGACCGTGTACATACTGAACGTCAGCAGATCGCCCGCCTGGAAATCGCCGGTAAGCCAGCGCCCGCCTAAACGTTCGCGCAGGCGGACCGGGTTG
Organism: Armatimonadota bacterium; assembly: GCA_043746125.1. Classification (GTDB taxonomy): domain Bacteria; phylum Armatimonadota; class Armatimonadia; order Armatimonadales; family Capsulimonadaceae; genus JANXMY01. Next base: position 3,431 of record JAYTRQ010000387.1, read on the forward strand.
AAAGTGATCGCCCCCGCGCCTCCGATGGCGCTGCTGGCGCCTTCTGCGGGCGTTTCCACTCGGTTGGCGCAATATTCGTCGGCGTCCTTGCGGCCATAGGTCTCGCGCAGGCGGTCATTCTTGTGCGAGTTTTCCAGCACCATCAAGCCTCCGACGTCTAACGGAACGTCGCCAAGCGGCGTCCAGGCCGTGAACAGGTTGGTCGTGCCACGGCCCATGTAGACGATGTCACAGTGGGGGGCAGTCCCCTGGCCCGGCGTGACCGCCCGCATCCAGGTGAAGTCGAAATGGCGCACTTCACCTCCGAGCAGAAGAGTATAGAACGCCATCATACGGCCCTCATAAAGCAGGCGCAGCAAGGCCGGATTATCATCGGCGAGTTCCGGCATGAAGTAGGAGCCTCGGTCGCGGCGGGCAACGGCGGCTTCCGTCGATGTCCCCGGTTCCAGACCACCGGCTTCCTGCACGCGGGCCAGAAGCCCACTCCGCACGCTTAGAACCTCGGCACGATTCAGATAGCCAGGGAGGTAGAGGTAGCCGTCCGCCAACATCCTCTCACGCAGAACCACCCCGTCATCAACGACGTCCATCGAAGAGCGCAGGAAGCCAAAGGCTTCGGGCGCTTGATCTATTTCATATCCCTGCGTAGTCAACGGCCGTGCGAAAGTGGTCATACTGCCTCCCTCGGAACGTGATGCTTGACACTATAATACTGCGTTTTTACCGCGAATGCCATTGGCGATTTGGCAGAAGCTTGTTCTTTCTGGTACAACAGTGTCCATGAAGCCGGACACCTACGTCGAAGCGCTGCCACCCAATGGGCCGATGACGGCGCTGGGGCGACTGTCTGGGGCGGGGTACATCCATCGGAAGACGGGCTACTTACGATGGCGGGTGTTAGGCGCGTACGCGCTAGTCTACTTACTGGAAGGTCAGGGACGCTACCAGGATGCGAATGGGTCGGCACAGGACGTCGAAGCGGGGGATTTACTGCTGATCTTTCCCGAATTAGCCCATCGTTATGGGCCAGGGCGGCGGGGGGAGTGGTCCGAGTTCCACGTCGTCTTTGAGGGACCGGCGTTCGACTTCTGGCGCGAAGCGGGCCTGCTGGACGCCACCCAGCCCGTGTTCCGCTTGGAGTCGGCAGTTCCCTGGCTGGACAGGTTGAAGAGCGTTGCGGACGGCGCACAGGCACAGACAGTGATCGTTTCGCGTCTGCTCACTCTGCTTTCCGAAGTGGCGGCGACGCGCAGCGAGGAGGCGGCCGCCCCCCGTCTGCCCTGGCTGGACCAGGCGCGGAATCTCCTGGAGAGCGAATTGAACCACGAGATTTCGCCCGCAAACGTCGCCGCCCGCTTGGGCCTCTCCTACGAGACCTTTCGTAAGGCCTTCGAGCGGCAGGTCGGCGTCTCCCCCGCCCGCTACCGGTCAGATCGGAGGCTTGGCGCAGCCCAGGCGCTGCTCCTGCATACGCAGATGACCGGCCGGCAGATCGCCGACAGCCTGGGGTTCCAGGACGAGTTCTATTTCTCCAAGCGGTTCAAGCAGCACACCGGGCTATCGCCGCGTGAGTTTCGCCGGCGTCAGGTGGGCGGTAGATTCGAGCATAATTCAGCCTCCATGCGTTGAAACGC
>JAYTRQ010000388.1:0-1530 GCA_043746125.1 Armatimonadota bacterium
AGCAGGCCCAAGAGCAGCAGAAGATGCACGAGAAGCGAGTAGCCCACCTGCAAGACGTGGCGACTAAGGGGAAAGGGGACGCCGCCGCCGCCGCGCGCACCGAGCTGGCCGAACTCCGGGCCAGCCCCGCTGAGAAGGTCCCCGCCCTGCCCCGTCTGCTGGCCGACGACGTGACGCCCGAGAAGCTGGCCGAATTGATGGCCGAGCAGGGCGGGACACTCACCATCGCGTCGGCGGAGGGCGGCATTTTCGGTATCCTGGCGGGCCGCTACTCCGACGGCAAGGCAAACCTCGACCTGTTCCTCAAAGCCCACGCGGGCGAGGAGGTGCGGGTGGACCGCAAGGGGAGCGCGAGCGTCTACATCCCGTCGGCCTGCCTCACCCTGCTGCTGGCGGTTCAGCCCAACGTACTCTCGTCGCTGGCCGACACGCCCGAGTTCCGGGGCCGGGGCTTCGTCGGTCGGTTCTTGTACGCCCTCCCCCAGACCCTGGTGGGAGGGCGCATGTACCAGGATCGCCCGGTCAACGCCGCTGACCGGGGACGCTACACGCGCGCCGTTCGCGCCATGCTGGATCTCCCGGCGGCGGCGACCCCGAGCCAGCCCGGCGCCCGCCATGACCTGAGAATAGCGGGCGCGGCGCTGGGGGTTTGGAAGGAGTACGCGGACGAGATCGAGCGGCGGCAATCTCCGGGCGGGGACCTGGCGGAACTCAGTGACTGGGCCAGTAAGCTGGCGGGGGCCGTCGCCCGAATCGCGGGCGGCTTTCATCTGGTGGAGAACGCCGGGCAGGGCTGCCCCTGGGCCGTGCCGATCAGCGAGGCGAACGTGGAGCGGGCCTGGGTCGTCGGGGAGTACCTGACCGAACACGCGCAGGCGGCATACGGCCAGATGCAGATGAGTCCGGGCGCGGCCCTGGCTCGCCGCCTGCTGCGCTGGATGGACCGCACGGCCCAAACGGCGTTCACGCTCCGGGAGGCCCACCGGGCGCACCAGAACGTGTCGGGGGTCATCAGTGTGCAGGACCTGGTCCCCGCGCTGTCCCTGCTCTGCGAGCGGGGCTACCTGCGGGAACAACCGGCCAAGCCGACCGGCGGCAGGCCGTCCAGCCCGGCCTACGAGGTAAATCCCGCCCTGCACCGGAAGGCATAAACGGAAGTGGGATATAGCCCGGAAACAGTGACGAAAGTGACGAAAGGGTACTTCGCGGGGCCTTTCGTCACTTTCGTCACTGTTTCCACTAGATTAAGGGGGAAGAAAATAACATGAAGACCGCATTGGAGCGGCTGCACGCGCGGCAGGAAAAGGCGGCCTCCCTGCGCGCGGACATGACCCGCCTGTTCGACTACGGGACGCGGCTGAGGTGCGCGGACCCACCCAAGGGGACGCGCGCTCAGGCCCTGCGCTATCAGTCCCAGCAGATCGAGAAGCTGGCCGCGCTCTCCGTGGAGTCGGGTGGCACGGCTGACGGCTGGCCCGACCCCGGCGACCCGTTCGCTTACGGGGACCAGATCGCCGGGCTGCGGGTGGA
>JAYTRQ010000389.1:0-1528 GCA_043746125.1 Armatimonadota bacterium
CGCCCTGTTCACCCACAAGAACGCCTACTACGAGTCCGACTCGCGCTACACCGGGCTGGGCGGGTTCCCCGACGGCGGCCAGTTCAGCCGGGCGCTCCAGTCCCAGCAGTTGTCCGCCCTGCTGGCGGGCGGCTTCCAGGTCCCGTATTCCAGCCTGAACTACGGGGTGGACGACGTCAAGCTTGCCGACCTCAAAAGCCAGGGCCTGCCCGCCGGGCAGATGCGCCCCTGCTTCGCACAGAACGGCCCGTGGATCTTCGCCGGCGACGTCCTGAAAGACGTCGGCGACAACGCCCGGGTCCGGGCGGACACCGCCCGCACGGACGGCGCTTCGACCGATGGGCCGCTCAGCCTGTGGCAGGCCGACCAGGGCGGGATGCAGGCCGGCAGCTTCTCCATCGTCGGCTACGCCCACTCCCTGCACAAGACGGCCGCCGTCATGGTCTCGCCCTACGACCTCAAGCCGACCTCGCAGTGGCTGGCCGTCGCCCAGCAGTGCGTCCGGGCGCACGAGGACGCCGGGGCGCGGCCGAACATTTGGATCGTGTTCGAGTACGCGACGAGCACGCCGACCCTGCCCGAAGCGACGGCCGGGCGGCCCGCCGACACCATCACAGGCATGGCCTACTGGCTGATACACCATGTCCACGACCCGGACCACGCGGCCCGCTTGACGGCAAACACTGCCAGCGCTAAGACCGGGACGCAGACGGTGACCGTCCACAACGCCAGTCCCTGGCTGGACCTGTGTCCCACGCTGTCGGCCCAGGTGTCCGACCCGCACCACGCCTGGGACGTCCGGTTTCTCGCCGACGGCCGGGACGTGACCACCCAGTTGACCGGGGACGGCGGCCTGCCGTTCGTCGGCGGCCTGCGCCTGTGGCCGGGCGCGAGCCGCAAGGTCCAGGCCCTGGCGACGCCGCGCACTGCGGGCGGGCCGCCCCAACGCCGGCCCGCGATCACGATCCGCCTGTGGCCCTCCCCGTCCCTGCTAGGCAAGCCAAGCCAGACGCTGACGCTGCCCGTCCTGCCGTAACGACGTACTGCCCATGATCACGGAAAAGCGAGACATAACTGGGGCGGCGGATCAGGCGGGCGAGGCCGGAGGCGGTCTGAAGCCCGTCCGCTGGGGCACGGTCGCCCTGGTGACCCTGCCGCTGATTGCGCTCAACACGGGCTGGATCGCAAACTCCGAGATGAAGACCGGCGTGACCGAGATCACGATCTCGACGCTCCTGCTCGGGGTCACGTTCCTGCTGTTCCTGATCACCCTCGTCAATCTGGCGGTGAGGCGGCTGGGGGGCGTCCGGGCCGCGCTGAACCAGGCCGAATTGATGCTGCTCTACTCCCTGCTGTCCATCTCCAGCGTCGTCGCCGGCGTCGGGCATCTGGGGTTCTTCCTGCCGTTCCTGTCCAACCCCTTCTACTTCGCCAACAACTCCAACGGCTGGCGGGAGTTCTGGCACCTGCTGCCGCCTTACATCGGGCCGCGTGACCCGGCCGTGCTGCAAGGCTTCTACCAGGGCCA
>JAYTRQ010000390.1:0-14953 GCA_043746125.1 Armatimonadota bacterium
TCTTCTATGACATCACTCAGCATTGACAGGGCGCCTGGATGAATGCTTAACTCCGGCTCCTCGATTGCGATTAATGAATGAGGTGCCACTTGATAAAGTGCTGCCAACAGTGCAAGCACCCGTAGAGTCCCGTCGGACTCCTGTGCGAGTGGAAACCATGGGGAGTGATCGTCTTGCGCCTCGTGCTTTATTTCTGTCACTAGATAGCCTCCCGCTCCCACAACGCGTACGTCATGAACGCCTTCAACTACCCGCTCTAGGGCAGATACTAGATCGGGATGATACTCTCCATGCCTTTTTATTTGCCGTAGCGTCGTGGCTAGGTTTTGTCCGTCTTCGGACAGCATCGCCTCGCTGGTTTGCTTCTGTGGCAGCCTGAGGGTGTTTGGGAAGACTGAATAATAGTTTGCAGCTGTTATGTTTTTTCGTATAACCTCTATGCCCGAAAACAAATTAGACAGTGTGGGCAACATTAAAGCATCCGGGGAAACGGGAATGGTTGATGCCCGATCTTGAGTTATTAGAAAATCGCTCGGCGGTAAAGCCCATTTCCCGCCTCTCGTCTCAAACTGCATGATGACGTCGTCAGTACTAGACTTGGCAGTTATCTGAAGTGACTCATGTTTAACGCGACGCTTCTCGTCTTGACCCGTGCCAAGCAAAAAAGAGTACCGTGCTATCCCATCACCTTCCTCGAGTTCTAAGCTTATCTCCATGTCGTGAGTCTTTCCACGAGGGGACCACCGCCGCATAGCTCCAATTCCACCCCTTTGGCTGATTGCGGTGTCCAGGCCAAGCCGCAAGGCGTCGCGGACGAAGCGCAGCACGTCCAAAAAAGTGCTTTTCCCTGTGCCATTTCGTCCCACCAGAACTGTCAGTGGGTCTAGCTGAACATCGACGTTCACCAGGTTGCGGAAGTTCTTTACCTGCACACGAGTTATCATAGTGGTTTAATCTAAACCCGAAGAAAGGCTCAAGCGGCTTTCCGCCGTTGCTGCTCCAAATGCACGCTCAGGATAGCGATGTCGGCGGGTGTGACGCCGGAGATGCGGGTGGCCTGGCCCAGTGACACGGGCCGGACTCGCGTCAGGTTGGCTCGGCTCTCATTGGACAGCGCGCGGAGGGCGGAGAAGTCGAAGGCGGCCGGGATGGGCACGTCCTCACGGCGTCCCGCCGCCGTGACCTGTTCCTGCTGGCGGCGCACATAGCCGTCGTACTTGCATTCGATCTCCACCTGCTCCGAGACAGCACGGGGCAAGGGTGTGGGCGATGGGGCTAGGGCCGTGACCGTCTCATAGGTGACGCCGGTGCGCCGCAGCAGATCGGACAGGGGCACGCGTTGGGACACGGGCAGGAGGCCTAAACGGGCCAGCCGGGCGTTGTCTGAGCCGCCCACATAGGAGGTTCCCAGGCGGTGCGTTTCGGCTGAAATGGAGTCACGCTTAGTCGTGAACGCCTCCCAGCGGGCGTCCGGCACCAGGCCGACGGCCCGGCCGCGCTCCGTCAGCCGCAGGTCGGCATTGTCCTGGCGCAGCAGCAGGCGGTACTCAGCCCGCGACGTCAGCAGGCGGTACGGCTCGTCCGCGCCCTTGGTCACCAGATCGTCTATCATCACGCCGAGATAGGCGTCGGAGCGGCCCAACACGAAAGGCGGGCGACCGAATGCGTACAGGGCTGCGTTCGCGCCCGCCATGAGGCCCTGCCCAGCAGCTTCCTCGTAGCCTGACGTGCCGTTGATCTGGCCTGCCAGGAACAGGCCAGGGAGGCGCTTGGTCATCAGGGCGTGGGTCAGCTCGGTCGGCGGCACGGCGTCGTACTCCACGGCGTAGCCCGGCACGAGCATGACGCAATCCTCGAGGCCGGGGATGGTGTGCAGGAACGTGAGCTGGACATCGGCAGGAAGGGACGTGCTGGTGCCCTGGACGTAGATCGAGCTGCCGCCCCTGGTCTCCTGTTCCAGAAAGACCTGGTGGCTGTCGCGCGTACTAAAGCGGACGATTTTGTCTTCAATGGAGGGGCAGTAGCGCGGCCCCTGGCCCTCGATAAAGCCGCCGTACATGGCGGACTTGGTGAGGTTGGCCTCAATGATGGCTTTGGTCCGGGCGTTTGTGTGGGTCAGCCACGATGGCAACAGGGGCTGTGCGTCTACACGGTCGTGCAGGAACGAGAACGGCGGCGTGTCCGGCTCAGACTCAATGGGGTTCGTTTTCGAAAAATCCACCGAAGTCCTGTCAATGCGCGGCGTCGTGCCGGTCTTAAACCGGACTGTTGGGAAGCCCAGGCCACGCAGGGTGTCGGCTAGGGCGACGGCCGGGGCCTCGCCCAGACGGCCGCCGGCCGTGCGCTCTTCGCCCCGGTGCATCATGCCGCGCAGGAAGGTCCCTGTCGTGATGACGATGCTCCTGGCCCGGAACGTCTCGCCCGATGCCGTTCGCAGCCCGACGACCGCGCCGTCTTCAATGACGATGTCGTCTACCGTCCCTTCGCGCAGGTCCAGATTCGGGGCCGCTTCCAGAGTAGCTCGCATAGTTCGGCTGTACAAGTCTTTGTCGCACTGGCCTCGGATGGCCTGAACGGCGGGGCCTTTACCTGTGTTCAGCATTCGGACGTGCGTGAGTGTCCGGTCCGCGTTGACGCCCATCTGCCCGCCCAGGGCGTCCACTTCTCGGACGAGGTGGCCCTTCGCCGGACCGCCGATGGAGCAGTTGCAGGGCATCAAGGCCACTTTGTCCAGCGACAGAGTCAGGCAGAGTGTATGGGCGCCTAGGCGGGTGGACGCAAGAGCCGCTTCCGCACCGGCGTGGCCCGCACCGACAATAATCACGTCATAGTTGTAGGTCATGGTTAAACGACATGTTCCGGGATGCCCGCTGGGCACAGAAACAAGAACTTTTCTGGGTATGGGGCGCGGTTGTTCCACTGCCCCGCAATCTCACCAATCAGATCAAGAAACGCGCCAGTATCGAATGAAGGGGCATCCACACCTATCAGGACGGTCATACAGTATTGACCCTGCCGCTCTTCGGCTTGATTTTTGACATCTTCACAGCGACGTGACGTTTTCCGGCCTCTTTTTTGACCCAATCCACCGCCTATTGAATGGCGATAGCCCGACTCAGATCCGCTTCATCTAGCATATTTCACTCCTCCGATAGTGTCTCACGAGTTACGCGCAGAATGAAGCGGGCATTTCGGCCAGCCTCAGCGGCCTGCGCGGTTGACACGGTCAGGTTTCCCCGGCAGTCGGCGACCGGCCGCAGACGATACGTCTCTCTTTCAGGCGTCTCGCAAAGCCGTTACGGCTGTCTCGTGAGCGTAGCAGGCCCTGCAACTGACTCTGCACGAGTGGGGGCGTTTCCTCCTGGCCCCAAACCTCCCGACCCATAGGCGGCATCAGCCCTCGGTAGAGCAGCATGGCCGTCGCCGCCTTCCGACTCCCGTGCGGCCTGTTCCGACTCCCGCGCTATGTCCTGCCATCGCTGCCAAGGCTCCATGCTTGCTCTCTCGTCCAGGAGAAATGCCTGCGTTAATTATAGCACGTGGGGCGGTGTAGGGGCTTCCGTGTCCATCGCTTGTCGCCTCTCGTAATTGCGGCGCAGCAGGATCAGAGCGTTCGGCACGTCGCCGTTTGTGTGCAAGTCGAAGCTGACCCAGGCAGAGAGGGGAAAGATGTGGTGCGGACGGGCCAGGCCGGACGTGACGGCGTCGTCGCGCAAGTCCCGCGTGAAGGGGATGTCCAGCAGGCCGTGGCCGTGGATATGTCCAATCTCGCGCCCGTTGACGATGAACTCGACGCCGCCGAATCGGTGGATCTTGGTGCTGACACCGGGCCAGGACAGCAGTGCCCGCTCAACGGCCTCGCGCGGCGGGATGCGGGTCGGCCGTAGGAGTAGCGTGTGGGCCAACAGGGCGGTATCCACGATCTGGGGCAGGCCGTGGACGCGGCGCAGGTGGGGGAAGTGGCGGAACAGGGTGGCCAGCACGTCAATGCCCCTCTGAAAGAGCCTGGATGTGGCGCATGACGCGGAGGTGGACCTGCCGGGCGATATTCCGTGCCCAGACGTCGTAGTACCAGGAAGGGTAGACGTACAGCTCGTACCAGGATGTGCCCGTCAGGGTCGTCGTCCCGTCGCCGTTGTCCCGCAGGAGGAACTGGCCGCGCAGAACGCGGGCGTGGCCCAGGATCTCCGGGTCACGCGGCTGGGAGGTCACGTCAAACGTCAGCTTGTGCTGGGGCTGCCACTGCGTGATGCGCTCTTCAAAGACGTCGTTGTGGCTGAAGACGCAGCGTCGGTGTGCGCCGATGCCCCGGCCCATGACGGTCGCCTGTGTGGGGTAGGGGAGGCCCATGCGGAACAGCCAGTAGTCAGGCTTGTCGGGGATGGGTGGCACGGCGGCCAAGTGCGCCCAGACCCGAGCGGGAGGGGCACGAATGATGAGCGTGTCCGAGACGGCATTCTCGTAATGGTGGGGCGCCAGCGCATCCCACGTTAAGATTGCCAGCGCCAGCGGGACAAGCGACAGGTTCAGGCGGTTGTTCTTTCGGGCGAACAGCCAGCGTCCGGCTAAAGACCCGACGAAGACAAACGAGAGCAGCAGGGGCGAGACGATGACTAGGCAGATGACGCCCTCGTGCATGAACACGGCGGCCACGGCCAGGCCGAGGGCGCTGTTGACCAGTGCGTACAGGAAATACTCGACCGTGGTCAGGCCGAGGTTCCGCCAGAAGAAGGCGCAGAGCAGGCCCATTACTAGGGGGACCAGTAGGAAGTTCGAGGAGATGAGTATGCTGGCCGCGTTGCCGTTGATCGGGTTGAGCCAGAACCCCAACCCGATGAGGCCTGCCGCGGCCAAAGTCGCCGCCAGTAGGCCTCCCATAATCGTGAGGGGTGGGCGCTTAGGCGGTGCCTGCCCAGTGGGGTCTGGCGCAAACGGTCCGGGCGTGGTCGGCCCGTAGCCGACCGCGAGGACGATGGAGGAATGGCAGTAGGGACAGATGATCTTTTCCGGGCTGACTCGCTGCCCACAGTGGGGGCAGGGGTACGTGGAAGCTTCCATACGCCATTATAGCACGGGTTGAGGGTAGGCTACGCGGCAGTGCGTTCCCCTTTAGCCTTTGCCGCCCGCCAGCCATTCCAGGGCCTGCTGCCGGTGGTATCCGTCGTGGGCGGCGATCAATACCATTTGTTCTTCGAGCGAGATCGGCCCGATTTCGGTGTGGCGGCCCGCCCGCGCCCACTGCTCTGATGCCAGGCCGCGCAGGAGAGTGACGATCCCGACGCGACGCGCCTTGTACCGCGTCAGGCACTCGAACGGGTCAGCGTGGGCGTAGTCGTGGTCAATCGCGACCTGCCCTTCATCCAGCCCTTGCAGGGTGGCATTCTTTTCGTCCCGCGTTTTGGTCAGTCGCTCCAAAAACACGGCTTCCCAATCCGCCAAGTGAGCGACCATTTCGCGCAGGGTGAACCGGTCTGGGTCCGGGCGGCGATCCCAGGCGGAGGTGGACGTGTCCGCCAGGAGCCGCGCCAGCACGTCCGGGGCGGATTCCAAGTCAAGGAGCAGGTAGTAATGCGTTCGCTCTGTCAACACGTGAAGTCCGCCTAAGGGAGCCGCCAGACGTGGATGATGCCGTCATCGTACCCACCGGCGGCAAAGACATGACCATCAGCCGAGAGGGCTGTGGTGTGCCATTGCCAATCGCCGCCCAAAGTGGACGCCTGATGAGCGCTCGGGCTGGGCGGGATGGCGATGCGATATAACTCTTTGCCCTGCATGACGTCCCAAACTACGTGGGTTTCCCAGTAAAAGAACATTTGGGAAGGGCGCGACAGCAAGACAGTCGTTGCCCGGCCGCCCACTCGGCTCGTGGTCTCGACCATCTGATCTGGGAGCGTCGTCGTCACTCGCGCCGTCGCACAATCCACAACAAAAACGGAGTCAGACGGCCCGATCCGAGTCACCAGCAGATGCCGGCTATCGGAGGCGAAGTAGATGTAGCCCACCTCTTCCCCAAGGGCTTTTGGAACCCTGAAGCCCCCCAGGCGCTTCCAAGGGCGCGTATTCCACCAGGAAAGGCCGGAGGAGTTCACGGCGGCCACCCGCGTCCCGTCCGGCGAAAAGCGCACCGAGTGGACTGGACCTACCTTGACGTCCGGCACATTCAGGGGCAACCAGGTCTGCGTGTCCCAAAGTTGTAGGCCGCCCCGCGCGGCGTCACTTCCAACGGCCAACAGACGCCCGTCATGGGAGAATAATACATTGCCCGCTCGGGAGGAGGGGGCCGGCAGCAACTTGACCCGCCGCCCGGTTGCGAGGTCGTAGATGGAGCAATGGCCGGGGTCACGCACGGCCGCCCAGTGCAGATCCGCTGAAAAGGTGGCGACGTGGGGCTGCGCGGATAGGGTGGCTCCAGGCGGTGCCACCGGCACAATGAACTGGGAGAGGGACATCCCCGTCTGAGTGTCCCAAATCTGTATCGTCCCGTTCCTTGCCGATGGGCTACTGTGGCTCACGAACAGCAGGCGTCGGCCATCTTGAGAGAACGTCATTCGCGCCGACTTCACGGGGAGGATGAGTTTTTGTATTCCGGTCGCCGTGTCGAAAACGGCTGTTTGACCGGTGCGGGAAGCCACAGCCAGCAACGTACCGTCCGGCGACAGGGACAGACTCCCCGCGCTGCCCACGCCCTGAAAGGTGAGTGGGGTAGGGGCCGTCACTCGGTGTGTGCCGTGCCAGACCACCCAGCCGAATACTGCTGCTGCCACGGCCCATGCCGCCCATCGTTTCTTCATGGTCGCCTCCCATCTGCTCTGAAGACATAACGGGAACGGCAGCGGTTTAGGTTCGCGTGCGTCGGGCCTAGCTCTGCCCCGCCTCCAGTTGCAGATCAAACCCGCTTCACGTGCGGCAGGCCGCGCCGGAGGGTGATAACGGTCAGCTCGGGCCGGGTCAGGAAGCGCAGGGCCAGGCCGCTGACGCCCAGGCCGCGTGTGACGTAAAGCTGGGTCCGGCCCGGCCGGAGGCCGATGGCTTTCCGCAGGCGCTCCCGGCCGTAGTAGCCGTCGCTCATGCGCTTGCCCAGGTGGGAGTGGGTGTAGAGCGCCCCGTACCAGGGCAGGCGGATCTGGCCGCCGTGCGTGTGCCCGGCCAGGACGACGTCCACGCCGCGCACCACTGCCTCGGCAATGCCGTCCGGCGAGTGCATCAGGAGGAGGGTGAACAGATCGTCGGGGATGCCTTGCAGCGCGTCGCCCAGGCGGTCCATTTCGTTGACGGGATCGTCCACGCCCGCCAGGGCGATCTGAGACTCGCCGCGCGTCAGCAGGACGTGGCGGTTCATGAGAGGGGGAATACCGTTCGCCGCTAGGGTCTGAGAGAGGGCATAGGGCCGGACGCCGTTCTTGTGCTCGGAGTTGCCGAAGATGGCGTAGGCCCCGTCCCGTGCCTGGAAGGACCGGGCCAGGTGAAGGAACGGCTCGATGCCGGCGGGGGTATGTACCATGTCTCCAGTTACGGCAACGAGGTCGGCGGGCGGCATTTTGGAAAGTAACCGTTCCAGCGTCCGCTCCCGCCGTCCCATTTGGTGCATATGAAGATCGGAGACCTGGTAGATCACGTAGCCGTCGAAGGCCAGCGGGAGGCGGGGCGCGTACATCTCCAAGTGGACCGTCTCAATCAGGTACGGCTCCACCCCGATGGCGTACCCCAGGAGGCCTAGCACTGCCGCGCCGCCTACACCCCATGTCGTCAGCCGACTCATGGCGTGATAGCCTTCCGCACGCCCTGCCCAGCATCGTCCAGTTTGCTCGCTACGCAGACGACCGAAACGCCGAATGGAAGGCTGCGCGAGCGCAGGAGGCGCGTCTCCCACTCAGAGAGGGCCAGCAGGGCAGCGTTGACTGGCTTGGAGAACGGCACCAGGTTGGCCTTCTTCTCGCCGTGTGGGCCGCGCTTGAGGAGCAGGTTGTGGATCTGGCGGTAGGCCCAGACGGGGCCGAAGAGGGCCGTCACGGTGTAGGAGATCTTGTCCACACCCAGGCCGACCCGTTGGAATAGGTCACGTAGGCGAGGCACGGTGTACCGGCGGTGGTGGTGCAGGGCTTCGTCATGCTCGCTCCACAGGGAAGGGAAGGCGGGGACGGTAACGAAGAGCCGGCCGCCGGGCTTCAGAACTCGCTGGATCTCGCAGGAGGCCGCCTTGTCATCGTCAATGTGTTCGATGATGTCCATTGCCGTGACCACGTCAAACGAGTCGTCGGCGAAGGGCAGGCGGCGGACATCCGCCCGCGTCAGGTCCGCCCCGACCCCGCGCGTGACGCAGAATTGCAGGGCCTCGGGCGCGTAGTCCGCGCCGATGACGCTGCCGAACGGGGCCAGATCGTCCAGCATCGCGCCGGTCCCGCAGCCGATGTCCAGGATCTGGAGCCGCCCGTCACGGGGGTACGACGCTTCCAGCAGGGTTATGATGAGATTTCGCCGGGCGACAAACCACCAATAGGTGTCCTCGAAGCGGTACATCCGCTCGTATTCTTCGTGTTTCATGCTTTGGGATGGGCCGTCGAAGCCTGAGAGGGGGAGGCCTTGAGCTGCCGGTGCAGGTGGCGGATCAGGCAGAGGTCACGCAGCATCTTCAGGCCATCGCGTACCAGACTGACCTTGGAACCGTCCATGTGCGACCAGCGGATTGGCACCTCTGCGATACGATAGCCCAGCCGGGTCGCCACGTACAGCGCCTCGCTGTCGAAGGCGAAGCCGTCCAGGCGACAGCGCGAAAAGACGTCCTGGGCGCTCTTCGCCGTGAAGATTTTAAATCCGCACTGCGTATCAGCGATGCCAGGCACGGCCAGGAGGCGGACGGCCTTGTTAAAGGCTCGACCCAGCTGCTCCCGGTACCAGGGCTGATGAACCAGCAGGTGGGAGTTCCGCAGCGGGCGCGAGCCGATCCCGATATCCACCCCCTCGCGGCGCATCGCGCTTAAAACGACCTCATACTCCTCGGCCGGCGTCGCCAGGTCGGCGTCGCAGAACAGGCGCAGGTCTCCGCCCGCCCGCAGCATCCCGTAGCGGACGGCGTAGCCCTTGCCCCGGTTGCCGCCGTAGCTCAGGCATTGCAGGGAAACGTCGGGATGTGCCTGCGCGTACTCAGAAACGACGTCCGCGGTGCCGTCCGTGCTGCCGTCGTCCACGACCAGCACTTCAAACGGCTCGGGACGGGAGCGAAAGTAGTCCACGGTCGCCGCGAGGGTGAGGGGCAGACGCGCGGCCTCATTATAGGCGGGTATAATAACAGAGACAGGCATTTCGTACATTATGGGCCTTGGGCGGCCCGAATGTCAAGGGAGCCAAAACAAGGGAAGCGGTCATGCGGCAGGCAGTCATGTTCGGTGCTGGCAACGTCGGGCGCGGGTTTTTGGGGCAGCTGCTGTTCGAAGGCGGCTACCGGACCACCTTCGTGGACGCCAATCCGGCCCTCGTGGCGGCTCTGAACGGGCGCGGCGAGTATCCGCTGCGCCTAGTTTCGGAGGACGAAACGTGGGAACACCTCATCGGGAACCTCCGTGCCCTGGATGCGCGGGCGGATAGGGCGCAGATCACGCAGGCCGTGGTCCAGGCCGATCTTCTGTTGACGGCCGTGGGCGTTGCCGCCCTGCCGCATGTCGCGCCCGCTCTAGCGCGGGGCATCACCGCCCGCGCCCAGGCAGGATGTGGGCCGATTGATGTCCTGCTGTGCGAGAACCAATGGCATGCCGCAGCCCTGATGCGCGGCCTGGTGCAGCCGCATCTGCCGCCGTCTGCTTGGGATTACTTCCGGACGAGTGTTGGGCTGGTGGAGACGGTCATCGGACGCATGGTTCCCGCGCCGACCAACGGTCAACGGGCTGAAGACCCGCTGCTGGTCGTCGCCGAGCCGTATAAGGAACTGCCGATCTCCCGCGCCATGCTGCGCGGTGAGTCGCCGTCTCTACCGGGCCTGATTGCCGCTGACGATTTTGACGCCTATGAGGCCCGCAAACTGTTTCTGCACAACGCCGGCCATGCCGCACTGGCCTACCTGGGGTATTCTCAGGGCTACGAGTACATATGGCAGTGCGCGGATGACCTGACCGTCGCCGAGGTCTGCCGGGCCGCCCTCGCCGAATCCGCCGCCGCACTGGTCGCTGAGTATGGGTTTGTGCCGCCCGCACTGGACGCTTTCAACGCCGATTTGCTGCGCCGGTTCACGAACCAGGCTCTAGGTGACCCCATCTCCCGCGTGGCCGCCGACCCTCTGCGAAAACTGCGGCCGGCAGACCGGCTGGTCGGGGCCGCTAACTTGTGCTTGAAGCGCGAAATCATGCCGTACGCCCTGGCCCGCGTCATCGCCGCCGCCCTGCTCTACGACCACCCGGCCGACGCCGCCGCTCAGGAACTTCAGCGGAGACGGCAGGAGGGTGGGGCAGGGCGGGTGCTGGAGGAAGTGGGCGGCGTTGCGCCGGGGTCGGTGCTGGGGCGATTGGTCCTGGCGCAAGCGGCAGAAGCGAAAGCGGCCGTTGCGAGGGGATAAATCCCTCTCGCTATTAGATCGCCCTCCGGGCGGGCCTGTTCGATAAGCGCGGTCGTTCCTGGTCCGAAGGACGCTCACCTAGCGAGAGGGATTTATCCCCTCGCAATGAAATCAGCGAGAGTATTTATGCCCCCCAACGCCCGTTCGTTCATGCTGGCCGTCGCTGACAACGATGCCATCAAGCGTACCTTTGTCGGCAACAGCCTGTCCCAGAACGTCGTCCGGCGCTTCGTCGCCGGCGAGACTTTAGACGACGCAGTCGCCGTGGCCCGCAGCCTCCACGGGGATAAGATCGCCTCTGCCCTCGACTTTTTGGGAGAGAACGCCACGACCGCCCACCAGGCGCAGGAATCTACGGACGCCTACATCCGTACCCTGGACACCCTGGCCCAGTCGCACCTGCCTGCGCCGCATGTCAGCGTCAAGCTGACCGCACTGGGTCTGGATCTGGGCGACGACGTGGCGGCCCAAAACCTCGACTGTATTCTCGTCGCCGCGTCGTCCATCAAAGATGCCTTCGTCTGCGTGGACATGGAAGGCTCGGCCTACACTCAGCGAATCCTGGACCTGGTGCGGGCAGGCTACGCCGAGTTCGGGAGCGTCGGAACTGTACTTCAGTCTTATCTCAAGCGCACGGATGATGACTTGCACCAACTTATCGCTGACGGCATCCGGGTCCGGCTGGTCAAAGGAGCGTATGCCGAGCCGCCTGGCGTCGCTTATGCGGCCAAAGCGGACGTAGACCGGGCCTACGTCCGGCAGATGCGCGAACTGCTGCTTCACGGCCAGCATCCCGCCATTGCAACGCATGATGAAGCTCTGATCCGGGAGGTCAAGCGCTTCGTGCGCGAGCATCGCATCCCCAACGCCCGCTTCGAGTTTCAAATGCTGCTAGGCGTCCGCCGCGATCTGCAAGAGGGGCTGGCCGAAGAGGGCTACCACGTTCGCACCTACATCCCCTTCGGGGCTGCCTGGTATCCGTATTTCACGCGCCGCTTGGCCGAGCGGCCTGCGAATGTCGGCTTCGTCTTAAAGAACCTGCTGAAGCACTGACTTATGCTCTCTGACTATGTGGACAACTGGGACGCCCTGCCGCCACGCGTGCAGGACACGCTCGCGCCGATCATCGCCCGTTTCGACGAGGCTGCCGATCTGCTGTTCGACCGCCGCCTCAACTTGTCGTTTGAGGCTGCCGTCAAGGAGCTGTCCATTCCCGGCGTCGTCGCGCTGACGCAGGGCTTCCGCGCCCTGCGCGAGTTGTTTACGGAACAGCCGTGGGAGTGGATGTCGGATGGCACGTTTGTGTTTGACAGCCATTATCCGCTGACGGTATACGACCTGCCGATCTACACCCCCTGCGTCTACGTCTCGCAACTCGCGCAGTACATGGATGGCGAGAACGTGCGCGTCTGGAAAGAAACGACGGCGACGGAGATCGTGGACACGCTGCTAGTCATGGCCCGCTACGTGCGGTCCGACATCGAGACCGCTCGTGTCGTCATCGCCGCCCTGCACGACATGGTGTATCTGTATCCGGCGACTCTCTCTATGCTGGAAGATGCTCCGCAGACGGAAGAGCATTATCCCAACGCTGTGGCCCTGGCTGGAACGGCGCTGCAACTGGCGCGACGGTAAAAAACCACAAATAGAAACGGGCGGGGAAACCCGCCCCTACGCATCGTCACGTAGGGGCGGGGTTTCCCCGCCCGTTTTCGTCTGAGAAGCGACTAGCGACCGCGACGCGCGGGCATGGCCCGGCGTCCGCCCGACTGTGCGCCGCCGTCCCATCCGCCACCGTAAGTCCGGCCGCTGCCCTGGGAGCGCCGCATCTGCTGGCGGGCGCCCTGGCGGTTCTCGTTCGGGTCAATCGGGTTTGGGTCAAGCCGCTGGCCAACGAGCTTCTCGATGGCCCGGAGCTGCGGCGTGTCGCCGTGGGTCACGAATGTCAGCGCCTTGCCCGAGCGTCCTGCCCGGCCCGTGCGGCCGATGCGGTGGATGTAATCCTCGGCGCAGACGGGCACGTCGTAGTTGATGACGTGAGTGATGTGCGGGACGTCAATGCCCCGTGCCGCCACGTCGGTCGCTACTAGGACGTCCAGCCGCTTGCCCCGGAACTGGGCGAGCACACGCTCGCGCTGGTTCTGGGATACGTCGCCGTGGATGCTGCCCGAGCGGATGCCCGCCTGAGAGAGCGTTTTCTCCAGCCGGTCCGCGCCGTGGCGGGTCCGGGTGAAGACCAAGGCTCCGCCGCCGCCTTCCCGCGCTTCGTGCAGGAGGGTCATAAGCAGATCGCCCTTTTCGGCGGCCGTGACGCGGTGGACGATCTGTTCGATCTGCTCCACCACGCTCGACCGGGGCTGGGCGTTG
This sequence comes from Armatimonadota bacterium, assembly GCA_043746125.1. Taxonomy (GTDB): domain Bacteria; phylum Armatimonadota; class Armatimonadia; order Armatimonadales; family Capsulimonadaceae; genus JANXMY01. The sequence continues at coordinate 12,911 of JAYTRQ010000390.1, forward strand.
ATCATCAGCGGGTCCGCCAGGTAGGCGCGGGCTAGGACTTCGACTTCGCCGTCCATCGTAGCCGAGAACAGCATGGTCTGTCGGCCTTCTTCGTGCAGGTGCTTGGCGATCCGTTGCACCTGGGGCAGAAAGCCCATATCCAGCATCCGGTCCGCTTCGTCGAGTACGAATGTCTTCACGTCGGACAGGTCCACATTGCCCTGCTCCAAGTGGTCAAAGAGCCGGCCAGGTGTGGCGACGATGACGTCCACGCCGCGGCGCAGCTTCTGCACCTGGGGGTGCATGCCTGCGCCGCCATAAACGGCTATGCCCCGGACGCCGGTTCCCTTGCCGTAGACACGGAAGGCCTCTTCCACCTGGATAGCGAGTTCACGGGTTGGGACAAGGATCAGGGCGCGGGGGTTGCGCTGATCACTATGCTGCAGCTTGTTGAGAATGGGGAGCGCAAAGACGGCGGTCTTGCCGCCTCCGGTCTGGGCGCAGGCGATCAGATCCCGGCCGCTCAGGGCGGCGGGTAGGGCGAGGACCTGGATCTCCGTGGGGGTTTCGTGACCGATGTTCGCGAGATTCGTCTGAAGCTCGGGACGCAGGTCGAGTTCGATAAACGTCTGCATGGTTGCCTTTCTTCCTCCGCGTCGTGGGAGGGTTGCCGCCCGGCTGCGTGTTCTTCCCTGGAAAGTTTTAGGGGTCAGAGACGAGCGGCGCAATCCAAGTTTCCACTCACGCGCGGGGTCCAGTAGGCTAACCTAAGCGGACGCTGCACTTTCTCGAAAGAGGCGCGGGACAGCGGGAGATCCCAACTGTATGATAAGGCACTCGGATGGCCGAGTGGGGGGCGCGAAGAACGAGAACAAGCGGATACTGTAAACTGTTACTCTTACTATACCACGTGTTTATATAAAAATGACGCGCGGACGCCGAATTTATCCAAAGCCACCGGTTCGGGAAGCGTGGCCAAGTCCGGTGGGAATACCTCTTGACAGAAAGCGTCATCTGTGTTAGACTGATTTTCAGTCTACTCGTTCACTCGTCGCTATTTGATTTAGGAGATCCAAATGTCCCAGACACAGTCGCCGGAGCGCCGGCAAAATGGGTTCACTCTAATTGAGTTGCTCGTCGTGATAGCCATTATCGCGATTCTCGCCGCTATCCTCTTCCCCGTGTTCCAGAAGGTCCGCGAGAACGCCCGCCGAGCCAGTTGCCAGTCTAACATGAAGCAGCTCGGCCTCGCCTTCGTCCAGTACGCGCAGGACAGTGACGAGGGGCTGCCATACGGCGCTTATTACAATCCCCCCGGTCAAGAGCGGCCTGTCGGCTGGGCTGGCCCGATTTACCCGTTCGTCAAGGCGACTGGGGTCTACCGCTGCCCTGACGACAGCAGCAAAGGCACAACGTCCTACGCGGAGAACCAGGCTCTAGGATTTGCAATCAACGGATATAACGGTATCCCAAAACTGAGCGTATTCAATGCATCGGCTAGCACTATTCTGCTGGTCGAAATCACCAATGGGCCGACGTTCGACGTCACTAATCCCACAGAGTCTAACGTCCTGGCGAACCTCCCAAACAACGCCGACATCAACGCCTCCTCACCGACCGGGTGTGGTTATGATGGTAACTATAACCAATCGGCCGGCAACTACGCGACAGGCAACCTCGGAACTGGAGGCACCACGACCAGTCAGCCCCCGACCGGGCGACACTCAGACGCCTCCAACTACCTGTTCCTAGACGGCCACGTCAAGTGGCTGCGCGGTACTTCGGTCTCTGCTGGCCTGTCCGCAGGACAACCGACGGATCAAGCAGGCATCAGCTATAACGCTCAAGGCACCGGCGCACTCGGCAATGGTCTTGTCGCCACTTTCAGCCCGATCTAAGAGACTGTATAGAAAGGGTCTCTTTCTCCCGAAACTGTGGGCATGGAACAGTCAGCCAGCCCCCGCAAAACGTATTCGACCGACCTGACCGATGACCAGTGGCAACTCCTAGAGCCGCTCGTCCCTGTCGCCAAACCAGGGGGGCGACCGCCCAAGTACGAGCGGC
>JAYTRQ010000391.1:0-5028 GCA_043746125.1 Armatimonadota bacterium
TTGCAGACCGCCTTCCGGTTCAGCCCGCACGACTCGGCGTTCACGTTCGCCACCGTGCAGCAGTGGCAGGTGCGCGGCCTGGGCTGGGCCGCCCGCCTCCTACTGCCGGCGGGCCTGCTGGCCTTCGTGCTGTCCCTGGTCGCGGGCATCGGGCAGGTGGGCTTCGCCGTTACACCCGAGGCGCTGACGCCGCAGTGGACGCGGCTCAATCCCGCGAGCGGCTTCAAGCGTCTGCTGTCTATGCGTGGCACTGTGGAGCTGCTGAAGGGGCTGGTTAAGATGGGCCTGGTCGGCGGCATCTGCTATTCTACCCTCCGCAATGCCATCGAGTCGGGCGACTTGCTGCGGACGATGCGAATGCCTTTGCCGGAGACCATCGGGTCGGTGGGCGGCCTGATCTGGACGCTGGGCCTGCGCGTCAGTGTCACTCTTCTGATTTTGGCAGTCGCGGACTTCGCATACCAGAAGTACGAGCATGAGAAGTCGCTGAAGATGAGCCTGAGCGAGATCAAGCAGGAGATGAAGCAGTCCGACGGCGATCCGCAGGTCAAGGCCCGCATCCGCAAGACCCAGCGCGAGATGTCCAAGAAGCGCATGATGCAAGACGTCCCCAAGGCGGATGTCATCATCACCAACCCGACCCACTTTGCCGTCGCCCTGCAATACGAGCCGGGTGCGTCCGCCCCCAAAGTCGTCGCGAAGGGCCAGGACGAGATGGCTGCCCGCATCCGCGAGGTCGCCCGCGAACACAAAGTCCCCCTTGTCGAGAACAAGCTCCTCGCCCGCACGCTCTACGCGAGTGTGGACATCGGCCGCGAGATCCCCGCCGACCTCTTCGAAGCCGTCGCCCAGGTGCTGGCCTTCGTCTACCGCACGTACGGCAAGCGTAGGCGGTAGGCAATCCGTTCCGTAGGGGCGCTGCTTGCCGCGCCCTCTCAGCTTTTCCCTTCTGACTCCCCCAGAATTGGGGGTGGGGGCCTCTCCTCTTCCTCCCTAATCCACGGATGCAGGAAGCCGCGCCTCCGATGGCGAATAATCTGGCGGCGAGTAAACGCCTGGCACTTAGAGGAGAATGGAAACTTGATAAACGGTGGTGGAGACATGCAGCGGGCGATTGCGGCCCGGCAGGCGCAGGTAGGCGGCGACTGGTTCTTCTGGGTCGCCGGCTTGTCCCTCGCCAACACACTGCTCGCAATCATGCACACTCACTTCGGCTTTTTCTTTGGCCTGGGAGTCACGGGTTTCGCAGCCTACGTCGCGCCCGGAGCGGGGGGGTGGTTGGCCGTGACCGTTGTCGCGTCGGCCTTCTTCGCGTCCTTTGGCCTCTTTGCCCGCAAAGGCCAGCAATGGGCGTTCATCGTCGGCGCACTCTTCTACCTCCTGGATGGGTTGCTGCTAGTGGGTATTCATGAGTATCTGGAAGTCGCCGCCCATGCCTACGTTCTGTTCCGACTCTTCCAGGGCTTCCAGGCTGCACGGTTGCTCTCCACCCTGCCGGCCTATTACCCTCCGAGCGACTCTCCGCCTCCGACGACACCCGGCGTGTGGCCACCGCCTCCAAGTCGATAGTTGGGTTCAAGTGATTGATTACGTGTCATAATAGACAGTGTGAATGAAATCATCCTGTTTATTGACGGCGCTTCTAAAGGCAACCCCGGCGCGGCCGGCATCGGTGTCCTGGTGACCGACTCCGATGGGGTCACGCTGGCCGAGATCGGTGAGGGCATTGGGCAGACCACCAACAACGTGGCCGAATACCGCGCCCTCATCCGTGGTCTGGAAGAGGCCCGCGGCCGGGGCGCGGCTCGGGTCACGGTCCACACCGACAGCCAGCTCATGGCGCGGCAGATGGAGGGGCGCTACAAGATCAACGCCCCACATCTGCGGGCGCTCCAGCAGGAAGCGGCGGCCCTGTGCCAGCTGTTCCCAGGTGGTGTCACCCTGACCCATATTCTGCGTGAAGGCAATGCCCGCGCGGACTATCTCGCCAATCAGGGTGCCCGCCTTGCCGTGTCTTAGCCGGCCGTTCCCGCGTTTGACCCAGACCCCCCCAGAAGGCTTGCGACCGAATGGTATGTCCCTACTGCAACTTTAAAAATCCCTCCCACGCCCTTGTCTGCAACCAGTGCGGCATCCTGCTGCACTTGGGGAAGACCAGCCGCCTGGTGCCGCAGGGCAACGGGGGCGGTGGAGGTGGTTTTGCCTTTATGCGCGGGCTGCTGCCCGGAAACCGTCTGAAAGGACAGCAGGCCACTCTCCAGACGCGGACTGCCGAGCTGACGACCGAAACCCAGGAGCGATGCGAGGAAGAACTGAAGGTCCCCGAACGTGCCCCGGCCGCCCGGCTGGCCCTTGGGACGCTGGCTCTGGTCATCGGCGAAGTGGAGAAGAGCATCCACTGGTTCCAGCAGGCCCGCCAGATGGGCCACGCCGAGGCCGAATACTTCAACAACGCCGGTGTCGCCCTCGCCCGACGCGGGACGCTGCCACAGGCCGTGGAGATGTTCGACCGCGCCGTCCGTGTGGACGGGAACACGGTCGCCCCCCGCGCCAACTACGCCCATCTGTTCGCTGAGGCGGGAATAGACTCCGACCCGGAGACCGCCGCCGCCGCCATCGGCGAGATCCAGCGGGCACTGGCTTTAGAGCCAAAAAACCCCGTCCTTTACAACCGTCTCGCTCTGATCCTCTGCCGGGAGCGCCGATACGAGGAGGCTATTCCCCAATTCCAGCAGGCCATCGCTTTCGCCAAAGACAGCTCCTCCGTTCAGGCGGATGGTCATAACGACGTTGGCCTGGCCCGCTGTCTGTCCGGCGACCTGATCGGGTCGGGTGCGGCCTTCGACGCCGCACTACGTCTGGACCCAAACCACGCCCACGCCCAGTGTAACCAGAGCCTTGCCCAGATGCAGGAGGTCGTGACCGGGCCGTTACTGGAAAAACTTCAGCGGGCCGCCCGGATAGATCCGAGCAGCGGAGCCGTCCGCGCCAACTACGGCTACGGGCTGTGCCGATACGGGGCGCTCAACGACGGCATTCTGGAATTGAAAGAGGCGCTGGGGATGAACCCGCGTCTGTTTGAGGCCTGCTACAACATCGGCAAGGCGTACGCGGACCACGATGCCTTTGACATCGGCGAGCGCTACCTCGCCCGCGCCCTCCAGTTCAGTCCCCATTCCGGCGAGGCCCTGATTGCGCTGGGGGTGGTCAAGACGCAGCAGAAGCTGATCCCCCAGGCCGTCCAGTACCTTCAGGCGGCCGTCAAAATCTGGCCTCAGCTCGCGCTGGTGCGGACAAATCTGGGCATCGCGCTGGGCCTGGTGGGCGACTTCGCCGAGGCGTCCCTGCATCTCAAGAAGGCTGCCGAACTGGACCCGGACAACCCGGACATCCCCGCCCAGACCGGCTGGCTGCATCTGCTCCAGGACAACATGACGGCCGGCCTGGAGGAGCTGGGGATCGCGATCCGGCTGGATGAGCATGTGCCCGAGGTCCAGAACAACTTCGGCATCTGCTACATCGCTCTGGGCAAGCCCGAACTGTCCCTCGCCCATTTCAAACGCGTGCAGGATCTGAACCCTGCGTTCCAGGCCGTTCACTACCAGTGGGGGTATGCCCATGCCGCCCTGAAAAACGTGGAGTCTGCCTTGCGCGAGTGGGAGCTGACGGCCAAAGCCGAGCCGGCGAACCCGGATTGCCACGTCAACCGGGGCGTCCTGCTCTATCAGAAGGGCCAGATAGATGAGTCCATCGCCGAGTTCCGCCACGTGATCGTCCTGCGGCAGACCCGCATGGAGGACTACTCTAATCTCGGCCTGGCCTACGCCAAGTCGGGCCTGACCTTGCGGAATGCCGCTCGCAACCCGCAGGACCCCCGCATGAAGCAGTCGGTGGACCGGCACAAGCAGGCCATTGACATGTTCGACCGCGCCCTCGCCATTGACCAGCGCAACGTCATGCTGCACTCCAATCGGGGCCTGGCCTGCTTCTTCGCCAGCCGGGCCGAGGACGCGATGCGCGAATGGGGCCTGGTGTCCCAGATAGACCCTGCTTACGCTCGGCGGCGCGGCAAGCGCCAGCAGTCCGAGTTTGACGACACGCAACTCGCCCTCGTTCCCTTCTCCGTGCCGGAGCGGGCTGCGCCGATCCCCCCCAAGACGGCGGGCTACCTGCCGCGCTTTCTGGCTGGCTACGACACGGAGGAGTGGGATCTGATGCTCTCCGACCCGGCCCTGGTCCGCCTGAGCGAGATGCGGCGGGAGGCCAAGAAGCTCGACCGGGACGTGAACGCGCTTTAGGGTGGTACAAGAGCCGCCGATAGAAATAGGAGTTCCGTATGCCCCGACCCAATGCCCCTGACGGCGTCAGCCGTCGCCGTCTTCTGAAAGCCGCCGCCGCCGGCGCCGTCGCACTGACCCTGCCGCCTGCTCAGGCAGCGTTGCCGAAGGAGCCACGAACGGCGGGCGGGGCCTTGCCGCCCATTCCCGCTGACCGAGTCAAGCCCCTCATCCCGGACGCCGTCCTCCCCTTTGATCTGGCGGACGTTCGGCTTCTCCCCGGCCCGTTCAAGCACGCCCAGGACCTTGACGCCGCTTACCTGCTGTTTCTAGAGCCGGACCGCCTGCTGCACAGCTTCCGCGTCAATGCCGGTCTGCCGCCCCGTGCCGACACTTACGGCGGTTGGGAGAGCCTGGGCATCGCCGGCCACACCGGCGGGCATTACCTGTCCGCTTGTGCGCTGGCGTACCGGGCCACCGGCGACGTCCGCTTCCGCCAGAGGGTGGACTATATGGTGGGAGACCTGGCCGAGTGCCAGCGCCGCTCGCCCGACGGCCTGGTCACGGCCATTCCCGACGCGAAGACGCTCTTCGGCAAGATCGCTGCCGACGGGACGACGACCGGCTGGGTGCCCTGGTACACCCTGCACAAGCTCTACGCCGGCCTACGCGATGCCTACTTACTGTGCGGCAATTCGCAGGCGCGGGACGTGCTGGTCCGGCTGGCGGATTGGGCCATCGGCCTGACCCA
>JAYTRQ010000392.1:0-1516 GCA_043746125.1 Armatimonadota bacterium
GCCCCCGAGGCCGCCGCCCTCTTGAGCGCGGCCATCGGACGCCTTTCGGGCGACCCGCTCAAGGCGACCGTACTCGCCCTCTCCACCCTGCGGACGCCCGAAGCCTACGACGCCCTGCTGGCCCTCACCCGCTCCGACCGTGAGGCCATCCGCCTCGCCGCCGTAAACGCCCTGCCCCCGGATCGGGCCAGCCGCGTCGTCGTCCAAGCGCTGGCCGATTACGACCCCTCCCCCCGCGTCCGCGCCGCCGCCAAAGCCGCCCTCGGCTCTGAGTAGGCGAAAAATATTTGCGCTGAAGCTTGATTGTTCCCCAAATTTAACGCTAGTTTAACGATAGTCTGATATAATGTTGAGAGTAGTCCTTTCTCCCAAGCCAAGCCGGACGTCGCGGCCCGCCACTTGATCCCGCAAGGAGTTTCACTCGTGAACCTTTCACCGCCTCGGGGGCCTGCCGGCCTTCGGCTTCTGCCCGCCCTCCTGTCAGCCATGCTGCTGTTCGGAGCGGCTGCCTCCCACGCCCAGGTGCCCCTGGCCCTACGGCATACCGCCCCTATTCTGCACACCGCCCAACTCGTCGGCCGTACCAATGCGCTCAAGCCTCTGTCGCTCACCCTGGTCCTCCCCCTGCGGAACCGCGCCATGCTGGATGCCCAGATCAAGCGCATTTCAGACCCGAATGACGCCCTCTACGGCCATTATCTGACTCCCGAAGAGTTCGCCCAGCAGTTCGGCCCGGACCAGTCCGACGTAGACGCCATCACCACCTTCGCCCGGACGCACGGCCTGACCGTCGGCGAAGTCTCGCCCGACCTCACCCTTGTCCACGTCAGCGGCCCAGCCTCTACGGTGGAAGGCGCCTTCGGCGTCCAGATCAACGACTACGTCGGTATGGATGGCCGCGCGTTTTACGCCGCCGACCGCGAGCCGACCGTCTCCGCCGCCGTGGCGAGCCGCCTCCTGAGCGTCCTGGGCCTGTCCAACGCCCAGAGGCCTCACGCCTTCTCGCACCCCGCACCCCCTACCCCACTCCTGAGCTTTTATAGCGGCAATGCAGGGCTGACTCCGACGGACGTCAAGAACATCTACGGCCTGGCCGGGACCGCCTTCACGGGCACGGGCCAGGTCGCCGGCCTGTTCGAGATAGGGACGTATACGCCGAGTGACATCACCACCTACTTCACGACCTACAGCGTCCCCACGACCCTCCAGGTGAATCCGGTCTCCGTGGACGGCTACGACACGACATCCGCTCCGGGCGGCGCGGCGGCCGAGATCACGCTGGACGTTGACATGTTCGCCGCGCTTTCCCCCGGCCTCTCCCAGATCCGCGTCTACGAGACGACGGACAGCAACACCGTCAGCTTCACGACACTCCTCGTGGACACATTCACGGCCATGGCGGGAGAGACGGTCGCGAACCGGCCCAACGTCATCAGCGTCTCCTACGGCGAGTCCGAGGTCTATGAGGCCGCCGCCGACTACCAGGCTCTCGACCAGGCGACGGCTCACCTCGCCT
>JAYTRQ010000393.1:0-14867 GCA_043746125.1 Armatimonadota bacterium
ATTTACCAGGACGACTTAAAGGCCTACTCAGACGGAGAACTGCCCCTGCTCCGCCGCCTCGCCGTCCGTGAGCACCTGATGCACTGCGCGTCCTGCCGAGAGGAAATTTCACAAATGAAACAAGTCAGCACGTCAATGCGGAACGCTGAGAGGGAGAATCCACTCGACTCGGCCCTCCGTGCCCGTATTCTAGGTGTGGCCTTTGCAGACGTACAGGGGCCGGTCTTCAACGCGCCCCGTGCCCGCCGCGCTCAGGACCGCATCCTGAAGTTTTGCTTCACCGCGTCGGTCGTCGTCAACGCCCTGTTCGTGACCTGGGTCTCGCACAGCGACCTGTTCAGCAGTGGGGTCATGCTGCCGCCACTTCGTGAGACGCAGATCAAAATCTTTAAGCGCCCGCCGCCTCCGAAGCCCACGCCCAAGGTCAAGCCGCCGCCGCCGCCCAAAGAGCAGCCTCACGTTCTGACGCCTCCGCTGCTGCACGTCCAACCGCCGCGTCCGGTGGAACACGTCCAGCAGGTCCACTTGACCTCATCCGTCCGCAGTGCCAGCAATCTCCAGATGCCGGCGTCCCCGCCCGCGCCATTGGCCTCCGTCATCCCGGCCACCCCCGGCCCAGTGACGACTCCGCCTGCGTCACCAACTCAGATTTCAGAGCCGGTCGCACCGGCTCCATCGCCGCCTGCGCCGGAACCGCGCCCCGAAGTGGCTCTGCCGCCGGCTCCTCCTCCGGTACCGCCGCCCCCGCCTCCGACAAAGACGCCCGGTTGGTCACCAATTGACGTACAGCCGGCATCGCTCCCGGATGGGATCGGCAGTGACGTCTCCACGGACGGGATTGACGCGGGTTCGATCACAAACAGTAAGGTGGTGATCAGCTTCACCATTGACGAGACCGGCTACGTCCGTAAGGCTCGTGTCAAGGAAAGCAGTGGCAACTCGGAACTCGACAACCGCTTCCTGGAGGCGGTCAAACGTGGGCACGGAACTCCGGCGATCCAAGACCACATTCGACGAGATCAGCCCTATAGCCTCACCTTCAACGTCGGCGGCTAATCGCGTCATTGCCCAGAACTTCTACTGAGACACGCTCTTGTATAGGCATGGCGGGTATAATCCAGTCATGCCTAAACTCGTGATTCTCGACGGCAACAGCTTGCTCTACCGGGGCTTCTTCGCCATGCGCGCCCTTTCCACCTCGGACCGGCTGCCCACAAACGCCGTCTACTCGTTTGTCCTGATGCTGCTCACCATTTTGGAGCGCGAGAAGCCGGACGCCATCTTCGCCGCCTTTGACCCGCCCGTCGCCACGTTCCGGCACAAAGAGATGGAGTCGTACAAAGGCACGCGCAAATCCATGCCGGACGACCTCAAGCCGCAGCGTGCCCTGGCCCGGGAAGTGGCGGCGGCGTTTCGCGTCCCGAATGTCGAGGTGGAGGGGTACGAGGCGGACGACGTCTGCGGGACGCTGGCGGAGATCGGCAAGCACAAAGGCTATGACGTCCTGATCGTGACCGGGGACGGGGACGCCTTGCAGCTCGTGGATGACGGCAGCCCCTTGGAGGGGCACGGGGCCGTCACGGTAATGATTACCATCAAGGGCGTAACGGATACCGTCACCTATGATGAGGCTGCCGTCCGCGCCCGCTATGGACTGTCCCCGTCCCAGATCCCCGACTTCAAGGGTCTCAAAGGGGACGCCTCGGACAACCTGCCCGGCGTGCCCGGCATCGGCGAGAAGGGAGCGTCCAAGCTCCTGAAGGACTTTGGGACCTTAGAAAACCTGCTGTTCCATGTGGATGAGCAGCCGGAGAAGATCAAAAACGCGCTCATCACGCACACCGACTTGGCGGTCCAGTGTAAGCGCCTGGCGACCATCGTCCGCGATGTCTCGCTGCCGGACTGGGTGGAGATCGCGCCCAACTATCAGGTGGAGGGGCCGGACTTTGAGGCCGTCAAAGAGCTGTTTGAGCGGCTGGAGTTCCGCACGCTGGCCAAGCGCCTGCCTAATCTGGAGCGTGAGCAGCGGGCGAAGTCACTGACCCCGGAGCCGGAAGTCGTCCCGCCCACGTCTCCCTCCAACGTGCAGGGCGAGGCCATCACATCGCAGGACCAGAGGGACGCCCTGCTGGCGCGACTGGCCGAGACGGACGCGCCGGTCGGCTTGCAGCTTCATCTGGTGCCGCCTGAAGGAGTCAAACCCGGCGCGATGACTCTGATGAACGCCGCACTCAGCGGCATCGGATTCTGCCTGCCCGATCAAGCCTTCTACGCGGCCTGGGACGACTGGGGCCGGTCGCTGACGCCGTATCTGGAAGACGCGAGCCGCGCCAAATCCGTCTACGACCTGAAGCGGGCCGTCGGTGCTCTCGGACGGGTGGGCGTGACGCTGCGCGGCGCGACGTTTGACGTCCTGCTGGCCGCCTACCTGATCAATGCGGGACGTTCCGGCTATCCCCTTAACGATCTGGCCGCCGATAACGCCGGCCTGGAACTCATTGTGGACCCGGACGATCCGCAGGCGGCGATCATGGACGAGGCCGGGGCCATCCAGAGTCTGGAAGCCGTGCTTGCCCCGCGTCTAGAACGCGATGGCCTACGGGGCATTTTTGACGACATTGAAGTTCCGCTCGCCTCGGTCCTGGCCCGAATGGAAATGGTTGGCGTGACCGTGGACGCCGAGCGGTTGCGCGAGGCCAGCAAGTCTCTGGGCGCTCAAGTGGCGACGTTGGAAGCCGAGATCTTCGAGACCGCCGGCCAGAAGTTCTCCGTCGGCTCTACCAAGCAGCTTCAGGAAGTGTTGTTTGACAAGCTCAAGCTGCCCCTCGGCAAGAAGACCAAGACGGGCTACTCCACGGGCGCGGAGGTGCTGGAAGACCTGGCCTCCAAGGGACACGAGATCGCGGGCAAGATCGTCGCCTGGCGTGAGGTTTCCAAGCTGAAGTCCACCTACGCCGACGCCCTGCCCGCGCTGATGAACCCCGTTACAGGCAAAGTGCATACGTCGCTGAACCAGACCGTCACCAGTACGGGGCGACTCTCATCCAGCAATCCCAACCTGCAAAACATCCCGGTGCGGACCGAGATAGGGCGCGAGATCCGCAAGGCCTTCGTCGCCTCCCCCGGCAACGTACTCGTCTCCGCCGACTACTCGCAGATCGAGCTGCGCCTGTTCGCCCACATCACGAAGGATCCCGGCTTGGTGGAGGCCTTTCGGACGGATGCAGACATCCATGCCCAGACCGCCCGCCGCATCTTCGAGGTGCCCGAAGACCAGTCCGCCACGCACGATCAGCGGCGGCAGGCGAAGACCATCAACTTCGCTGTCATCTACGGAGCCAGCCCCTTCCGGGTCGCCATCGAGCTGGGCGTCACCCAAGTCCGGGCGGCCGAACTCATCAAGGCGTATCTCGCCCTCTATCCGGGCGTCCGCGCCTACCTAGAGACCGTCTTGGAGGGCGCTCGCGAGAAGGGCTATGTGCAGACGCTCCTGGGCCGCCGCCGGTACGTGCCGGACATCAACTCGCGCGTTTTCCAATTCCGCCAGACGGCGGAGCGCGAGGCGGCAAATATGCCCGTGCAGGGGACGAGCGCAGACATCATCAAACTCGCCATGCTGCGCGTAGATAAGGCGCTGGCTGACGCGGGCCTAAGGTCCCAGATGGTCTTGCAGGTCCACGATGAGCTGCTGTTTGAGTGTCCCGAAGCCGAGGTACGTCCGCTGGCCGGCTTAGTCCGCGAGGCCATGCAGAACGCCTACCCGCTCGACGTGCCGTTGAAGGCTGAAGTGAAGACGGGTCAGAATTGGTGGGAGGTCACGCCGGTAGGCGAGAGTGGAGACGACGAGGAGAGCCGCGTGGAGGCCATCACGAGCGGGTTGTTTGCCGAAATGGCTTGAGCCACTCGCCTTGCTTCAGTCAGTCTCCTCGGCCTTCTTTTCCGTTACGCAGAGCGCCATGGGTTGGAACCCGAGGCTAAAAAAGTGCCCGCTGTCCCCAAGGGATGGAGGCGGAAGGCAAGACGGACCGGCCGGACGGGGACTGCACTGGTCAGCACAGGCTACCCGGAGGACAGACCTGGAAGGCTGTGGGCTTTTCCGAGCCTCAGGTTCCAACCCGTGGCGCTCTCTGTAACGTCTTTAAGTCGCCTTCAGCGTCACGACGGTTGCTCCTGCGCCGCCTTCTTCGGCGTCCGCCGTAGCGAATTCCGTGACGAGCGGGTGGTCGGATAGGTACTCCTGCACGGCCCGGCGCAAGGCCCCCGTGCCCTTCCCATGCACCAGGCGCGCCCGGCTCAGGCCCGCCGCGTAGGCATCATCCAGGTACTTCTCAACGTTCTGAACGGCTTCGTCGGCCCGCTGGCCCAGAAGCGTCAATTGGGGCGTGATACCGATGGTCTTCTGCATGGAGAATGAGGGCGTGTCCCCATCCTTGCCGTTGTCGGCGGGGCGCGGCTGGGGCGTGCTGGCTCTTGGGCCGGAGGGCTTGGGCGGCTTCTCGTCGCCGAGCAGCCTCAGCGTGGAGGCGGGGACGCTGACGCGCATCGCGCCGACCTGGACGGGAATGGGCGAGTCGCCCTGCGCGTCTTCCAGAAGCTCCCCCGCCATTCCTAAAGTCGTGATGCGGACCTTGTCGCCCCGCCGCAGGGGGCGGTCCGGGAACGTCTCGGTCTGCATGGGCTGGTCGGCGGCCAGGCGGTCTTGAATAGCCGACTGCAAGTCGCTCCCGATGTCCTTGATCTTCTGGCGGGCGACTTCAGTCTGCTTTCCTTCGGACTGTGCGCGGCGCAGCTCACCAAGCACGTGGTCTACTTTGTCCTGCGCCCGCTTTAGAAGGACGCGGGCCTCCTCTTGGGCCTTCTGGCGGGCCTCGCGCCGCAGGGCCTCCAAGTTAGACAACTCATCCGCATAGCGGCGCTTGAGCATCTGGGCCTCGACGCGCGTTTGTTCGGCCAGTCGGCTTTCGGCGATGGCCTTGCGCCGGCCTTCTTCCAGTTCCCGCAGCAGATCGGCCGTCTCGTCCGAACCCGTGAGAGCAAGCCGGGCCTGGTCCAAGATCGGGATGGGGATGCCCAGACGGCCCGCGATGGCGAAGGCGTTGGACGAGCCTGGAATGCCTTGCAGCAGGCGATAGGTTGGTGACAGCGTCTCATCGTCAAACTCCACACTGGCGTTCTGCACGCCATCGGTCACGAATGCGTAGGTCTTCAGTTCGCCGTAGTGGCTGGTGGCGATGACGCGGGCCGCGTTCTCACGCAGGTGGTCCAGCAGGGCACGGGCCAGTGCCGCACCCTCGCCGGGGTCTGTGCCGGCCCCGACTTCATCCAGGAGTACAAGCGCGTTACGCCGCAGATCGCGCAGAATGCGCACGATATTCGTGATGTGGCCGGAGAACGTGGACAGCGACTGCTGCAAACTCTGCTCGTCGCCGATGTCCGCGAAGACCTGGCCAAAGACATTCATCTCCGCCCGCGCGGCTGGAACGTGCAGACCGCACTGGGCCATCAGCGTGAGCAGGCCGGTCGTTTTGAGGCTGACCGTCTTGCCACCCGTGTTCGGACCGGTAATCAGCAGGACGTGATTGTCGGGTGTACCAAGCTCAATGTCAATGGGCACGACGATTTTGGGGTCAATAAGCGGGTGCCGGGCGGACAGAAGCCGCGTCAGGCCGGTCGCGTTCAGCGACGGTTCCACGGCCCGATGCAGTTCGGCCAACTTGGCCCGGGCGGCGATGTAGTCTATTTCGCCCATCGCCTCCACGGTCGCCAAAAGCCCCACCGACACGCAGCGGACGCTCTCGGTCAAACGCATCAGAATGCGGGCGACCTCCTGCTCCTCTTTAATCGCCAGCTCTTTCAGTTCGTTGCCCAGTTCGACGACGACCTGCGGCTCCATGAACAGCGTCACGCCCGACGACGACGTGTCGTGGACGATGCCGCCGAACGCGCCCCGGTGGTCGGCCTTGACGGGAACGCAGTAGCGGTCGCCGCGTTGGACGATGATAGGGTCTTGCAGCATAGCCCGCATGGGGCCGGTGACGATGGCGTTCAGCCGCTCCAGCATCCGCTGCTGCGCGACCTTGCGGCGGCTGCGGATGCGGGCCAGGTCCGGCGAGGCGCTGTCCAGCACCATGCCGTTCAGGCCGATGCTGGCATTAATTTCCGACTCCAGAGACGGGAACTGGCCTAGTCCACTCGCCCGCTCAGCCATGATCGGGTAGTCCTGTCCGATCTTCTGGAGGAACAGTTTGAGTGATCGGGACGCGGCGGCGACGCCGACGACGTCCAGAAGCCCATGCGGGTCCAGCGATGAGCCGATCTCGGCCGCCCGGACCTGCGGCCGGATGTCCTCGATGCCTCCCAGCGGAATGCCGCCCTTGACGTTGATCAGGTTCCGGCATTCGGTCGTCTCATCCAGTCGCGCCTTCGCCTGCGGCAGCCAGTCCGAGGGCGTCATCGCCTCGGCCCGTTCCCGCCCCAGGGAACAGGCGGTCTGGGCCGCCAGTTGTTTTCGGATCGCGTCAAACTCTAAAACCCGTAGTGCGTGTGTGTCCATATCTTCCAATTCCGTGTTCCGGGAACCAATACCGCCCCGCCGGTGTCGTACAGTTCGACAACACTGAACGGCAGGAGAACACTCCCATGGCTTTTCGCCATCCACAATATCTGGCCTTTGCGGCCCTGATGCTCCAATCGGGCGCTTCCGCCCAGGCTGCCCCGGACATACGCTCGCTGACCTCTGACGGCGTTCACACTTTGCAGGTCAGCAGCGAGATCGTGACCGAGAACCAAGACGAGCTGAAAAAGATTGACGGAGACATCGCCCTCGCCTACCGCCTGCACCGTGGTTCGATGGCCTACGAGCAGCCCGGTAAGATCCGCATTGAGGCGACGATTCCCCACCTCGCGACGGGCTACTACGTTATCAACGGCAACCAGAAGCTCACTGTCGCTCCGTTCGTCCACAGAGTGCAGGACACGACCGGAGCACCCGGCAAGCGACAGACTCTGCTGGACTTTGGCCTAGTCCCGCCCGAACTGCTGACTGATTACAACGCCACATTCCTGCGCCGCGAGAGCGGTCTGCTCTGCTTCCAGCTTCAGCCCAAACAGGCCGGCGAAACGCAGAAAGATTTAGTTTGGATTGATCCGAAGACACACGTGACAGCGCAGAGGTATAATTACAACCGCGACGGCAAGCTCGTCAAGTGGTTCCTCTACAAGAACCCTGTCCTGGTCGCCCCCGGGGTGTACGTGCCGACCCGCGTGGAACTGTACAACCCGGAGAACAAGCTGGCTGGAGCGACTGTCTATCAGAACGTCCGGGTCAACCAGCCTCTGAGCGAGTCGCTCTTCAAAATCTAACCCCCAAAAGGGACCATCCAGCGCCTTGCAGCAACTTAATGACACGTCTCCCCAGGCCGCTCGCCGACTTGATTTGGTCGCGGGCGGCTTGCTCCTTGCCCTCACTCTGTTCCGCCTCTGGTACGACTCCAGTCACGATCTTCTCCAGGACGAAGCCTACTACTGGCAGTGGTCGCGTCACCTGGACTGGGGATACTATGACAACACGCCGCTGATGGCCCCCGTGATCCGGCTCTTCACAAGCCTGCTCGGCCCGACCGAACTTGGAGTCCGGGCGGGGTCTACGGTCTGTTCGCTGTTTATTTCTGTCTTAGTCTACCTGCTCGCGAAGCGATTGTTCGGGCCGGCCGTCGCTCTGGTTTCAGGCGTACTCGCCAACGTCATCCCGCTGTTCGCAGCCGGGTTCGTGATTATGACCCAGGACCCTGTCCAGATCGCGCTCTGGGCCGCCGCCTTGTATATCGTGCATCGCGCTCTGACGGACAGGCCCTCCTGGTCTTGGTGGGTCGGCGCGGGCGTCCTCGCGGGTCTGGCGGCGCAGGCCAAATTGAACGCCCTGTCACTTCTGCCGAGTGTCTTCCTTTATCTGCTGCTTTCGCCGACGGCGCGGGCGCGGTGGCTTCGACGGCCGGAGCCTTACGTCGCGGGCCTGATCGCGCTCGCCATTTTTAGCCCTTTCGTCTGGTGGAACCACACGCACCAGAACGCCTTCTGGATACACGCGCATGCGATGGCGTCGCGGGGATCAGGGCACGACGGGCTGAAGTGGCTGGGACGCTTCTTGGGGGATCAAGCCGTGCTGCTCTCCCCATTCGTCTTTCTGACGTACCTGTACACCCTATACGACGGAGCAAGGCAGGGTGTTAAAGAGCAGAATGACTCTTACCTGTTTTTGTGGTGCCCGAGCCTCCTTGCCTTCTCGGCGACGGCGGTGACAGCTCTGCGAAGCAAGGTTGAGGGGAATTGGGCGGTGGACGCCTACGTCACGGGCGTGATTCTCATCGCCGTCGTTTTCGTCCGTCTTTGGGATCGTCGCGGGTCGGGCCGGGTCTGGGTGTCCCTGAGTGCGCTGTTTTCGATCTGTTTGGCTTTAGCGGCTTACTTCCCGGTAATCGTCTACGGCCCCTTTGCTGCCCTCCGCCGACCGATGCCCGGATGGCTGGGGCAGGCCGTAGGGCGTACCAACGAGCTGTACGGCTGGCACGACATGGCGAAGCGTATCACGCAGGAGCGGGGCGCAATGGGCGGCGATCCATTCGTCTTCGGCATCAACTACCGGATGCCTTCAGAGGCCGCATTCTACCTGCCGGGCCGGCCGCAAACCTACGCGCTGTTCCTGAACTACAAGGCCAGCGAGTATATGTTTTGGGAGGACCCAAACGCGCTCAAAGGCCGTGACGCCCTTTTCCTGAACGACACGGACAACCAGGACCACTTTGACGATCTGCGGACCGTCTTCGCCCACGTCGAGCCGCAGCCGCCCCTGCTCATCTACCGCAACCCACCGTATGCCGCCCCCATTCGAACTATCCAGATCGTCCGCTGCTACGGCTTTAAGGGCTATGACGTCAAACGCTGGCAGGACGGCTGGTAGCCTGTGCCGCGGCACCTCTAAGCGTTCGCTTTGGTCCGCACGAATTGCACATAGCGGCCATCGTCGCCCCGGAGAAACAGGGTGCTGTCGTCCGGGCCGGGGCTGAGAGCAAGTTTCTCCTGCTTGTCCGCCAGGTAGAGAGTGATCTGGTTCTGAGCCATCACCCACACGAACGTGTTGCCCGCCAACTTACCGGTGATGGAACCACGTGAACCCGTCCCATTGTCATTGAACACGTAGTAGTCGCTGGACTTCGCCTGCCAGCGTCCGGCCAGCCATTTAGCCATGTTGCTTCCCGGCTGTGAGGAGGCCGCCCCTCCTTGCAATGTCACTGCACTGCTGACCGGCGTCGGCGCGGCGATCGGTGCGACAACGGGCGAAGAGGAAGGCGGGGCCGGGACCGCCTCCGAACTCTGATCCAGACTGCGCGTGAAGAGCACCACCCCCAGCACAAGCACAAGGACGATAGGAAGGGCGATCAGCAAGCCGCGCGGCAGCACGATCCCGGACTTAGGCTGGGGCGATTGAGAGTTGATGGGATAGTTCGGTGGAGCGGCGTAAGAGGGGGGTGGCTGGTAGGCCGGCGGCTGGTAGACCGGCGGCTCGTAGGTCGGCGGGAGGGGAGGGGGGACGAACTCCAGCTGAGGGTCTGGTTCCGGCGGGACCAACGGGGCGACGGCTTCCATGACTGGGGCGGCGATGGTCTCTACCGCCGACGGACCATCCTCCCCCTCATTCTCCGCCGGCGCTCTCTCAGGCGTCTCCGGAACCAGTGCGTCGTCCGGGACCGCGCCATCGAAATCTGCCCCGCAACTCGCACAGGAAGTCTGCCCCGCCCCTTGCGGTTTATGACAGGTCGGGCACTCGTAGATCATGCTCATTGGATCATCCCCTTCACCGGCTACGGCGTACCCGCCCGGCTCCAATATAGTTCATTGTCCTGCAAGGAAGTCAGGAGTGTCAAAGAACACGGTTGCCCAGCGTTGTTCCTCGCCAGATCCCATGAATCTGCTTCAAGACAGCTCTCCGTCGGTCTGAGCGCCTTCACGTGCCCATCCGCGTACAGCCAGTTGCCGCGTCCAAGATGTCCCGCGTAAAGAGTGGTGTGCTGACTTGGCTGAGTGAACGTACAGGTTGAACAGGTCGGGTCGGTAATGGGATTGTTAGGCAGGTTGTGTATGGCCCAATCGTCCGTAGTACTCTCGCCGACCAAAAAAATCTGAGCTGGACTTTGGACGTCGCTCAAGCTGGAAGGCAAGAGGCTGGCATTTGCGCCATAGGATAATGGGAAACCGTAACCCTCATCACCTGCGGCCAGTAGATTAGCGAAAGGGTTCGTGGGGCAGGCATATAGGTGAATGCTCTTCGTATAAGGAAAGACCATCTGACGCCATGTACTGCCGCTACTGTCAACCGCGGGTGGTAGATTCTCGTCGCTGTCCTGCGTGTACTGGGCAAAGGCTAGAGCGATCTGCTTCAGGTTGGATTGGCACGCCGCCCGTCGGGCGTTCTCGCGCACATGCGTGAAAACGGGGAACAGCAGAGCTGCCAGGAGGGCGATAATCGCGATGACGACAAGCAGCTCGATCAGCGTAAAGCCCGCGAAGGTCCTATTCAGTTGATGGCGACGTCTCATATCCGCTCAACCTCTGCCGGTTTATTCGGCGTCGGAAGGGGAAAGTCCTTCTTGGGGAAGGTCCTGCCGGACGGCTCGCAGGAAAAGACGCCGCTTCGTCTCCGGCGTCACCTTAGCCCGCTCCGAAACGGCGTATCCGGCGACCCAGAGGAGGCCTTGTTCATCCGCGACGATGGGGACGGAAGGCCGTTCTGCGCGGGGCAATTTCGCATCTGTAAAGACGTCCGAGACCTTTTTGTGCTGGCCGCTCATTCCAAGTGGGTCGATCCGGTCCCCCCGCCGCCAGTTGCGGAGCGTGAGGGTGCCGGGGGCGACGGCGTCTGCATCCAGCGCGAGGGTGTCAGGCAAGGAATCGAAGCCTGCTGAGACCATCCATGGTATCCCAGGCAGCCAGGCCGTGCCGGGAACAGGCAGGGGGGCCGAAACGTCGGGGAGAGAAGCCGCGACGTCCGCCAGAGTGAGTGTCAGCGTGTCATCAGCCACCCGGACTGTACAGAGCGGGTAGGGAAGGTTCAGCAGGAAGGCCCGAGGCGACGGGGTAGACACGGCGACACAGGCCCGCTCGACGTGCTCATAAGTGATCCCTTGTAGGGTGCCGCGCAGGGCGGTAATCGCCCGGCGGAAGACGTAACGCAGCAGAGACGGGTGGAGGCTCGCGAGCGCCGGGCGATCCAGAACGAGCCTGAAGACGTCACGGGCAAGAATTGCTTGTTCCAACTTCCCCTCAGCAACGGTCTGAAGATAGTCGCTGTCACGCGACGCGATTTCTGACAATCGCAACAGGGCGGAGCCGACAGCGGGGTTATACTCGCGGACCAGTTGTGGAATCAAATCAAGGCGGAGCTTATTGCGGGTGTAGAACGCGCTTGAATGATTGGAGGGGTCGCGGCGGGCTGCCAGCCCGTGTTCCAGGCAATAGGCCTCGATCTCCGTGCGGGACACATGCAACAGCGGTCGCACGAACGGGCCGCGCGTTGCGGGAATGCCTCGTAGACCGTCAAGTCCGGTCCCGCGTAGGACATTCAGTAAGACCGTCTCAACCTGGTCATCCTGCGTATGCCCGGTCGCGATCTTTGTGGCGTCGCCACGCTCGGCCACCCGTTCAAGATAGCCGTAACGTGCTTCCCGCGCCGCCTGCTGCTTGCTCACCTTCTGCGATTTCGCGAGTGCGCCCACATCGGCACGTCCCATATGGCAGACGATACCACGGTTGGCACACCAATCCGCCACCCAGGCCGCTTCCTGGGCCGCCTCTTCCCCACGCAGGCCGTGATCCAGGTGTGCGGCCTGCACGTCCGCCAGGCCGTGCTCCTCGCGGCCTGAATGGAGCACATGCAGCAGACTGAGCGAGTCCGGCCCGCCGGAGACGGCGACCAGAACACGGTCTCCCGGTGACAGAAGCGCCCAGCAAAAGCCTTCCACGCCGCTACAATTGGGCCAGACGCTCGTCAATCAGTCGGTTGACGGCGTCGGGTCTGGCCTGACCCTTCATGGCCTTCATCACCTGGCCGGTCAGGGCGTTCTTACTCTTGTCGTTGCCGGCCTTGATCTTGGTGACGATGTCCGGGTTCGCGGCGATGACCCGGTCTACCTCTTCGGCTAGAGCATTGTCGTCCGACACGACGGCGAGGCCCTGCGCGTCTACGATCTGCGCGGCCGTCTGACCCGTCTCGAACATCTCCGTCAGGACAGTCTTGGCGATGGCATTGGTGATCTTGCCGCCGTCCCGGAGCAGGATCAACTCGCGTAAGTTGGCGGCCGGGATCTTAGTCTCGCCGATTTCCTGCCCGGAGACGTTGAGCAGCCGCGCCAGTTCACCCGTGACGTAGTTCGCGATGGCCTTGGCATCCGCGCCGTTTGCGGCCTCTTCGAAATAATCCGCTACGGGCCGCGTCGCCGTCAGGATCGAGGCTTCGTAGTCACGGACGCCGTATTGGGTGACGAACCGGAGGCGCTTGGCGTCCGGCAGCTCCGGTAGGGCCGCCCGCGCCGCCTCAACGTCCGCATCGTCAAAATGCAGCGGCACAAGATCTGGCTCCGGGAAATACCGGTACTCCTGCTCCTCCTCCTTGAAGCGCATGTGGTAGGTCTCGCCCCGCAGATCGTTCCAGCCCAGCGTCTCCTGACGCACGACCCCGCCCTCGTTCAACAGCGCCGACTGCCGCTCGACCTCGTATAACGCCCCTTTGTAGACCGACTTGAACGAGTTCAGGTTCTTGATCTCGGTCTTGACGCCGACGCCGGTCGTTCCGGCCGGCCGGATGCTCAGGTTCGGCTCCGCCCGCAGGTGGCCTTCTTCCATCTTGCCATCGGAGACGCCCAGATAGACAAGAATGGAACGTAGTTTCTCCAAGTACGCCTTGGCCTCATCCGCAGACGTGATATCGGGTGGGAACTCGGTGACCACCTCCATTAGCGGGACGCCGCTGCGGTTGTAGTCTACCTCGCTCTCGTTGCCGCCCGCGTGGGTCAGCTTACCCGTGTCTTCCTCGAGATGCACCCGGCGGATATGAATGCGCTTTGAAGTCCCGTCTTCCAACGTAATGTCCAAATAGCCCTTCTTGCCGATGGGATCGTCGTATTGGGAGATCTGGTAGCCTTTGGGCAGATCGGGATAGAAGTAGTTCTTACGGGCGAACAGGCAGTCCCGCGAAACCTCGCAGTTCAGGGCCAGGGCCGTCCGCAGAACGAGCGCGACCGCCTGCCGGTTCATTACCGGCAACGAGCCGGGCAGGCCCAGGCAGACGGGGCACGTCCGCGTGTTAGGTGCGCCGCCGAACTCGTTGGCGCATCCGCAGAACATCTTGCTTCGGGTCAAAAGCTCGGCATGGCACTCCATACCGATCACG
The DNA here is from genome assembly GCA_043746125.1 of Armatimonadota bacterium. GTDB lineage: Bacteria > Armatimonadota > Armatimonadia > Armatimonadales > Capsulimonadaceae > JANXMY01. Next base: position 13,442 of record JAYTRQ010000393.1, read on the forward strand.
GGTTCATAGGTGGTCATGGTCTGCTTCTCATGCTCAATTGGAAGGGTCAGGTAGCTTCACTACAAAGGTGTTCAACGTCGAAAGGGCGCTGGCGAGGGTAATGGTTGGTACGAAGGCGCGAGTACGGTGGGCAATGGAGTTACGGTAGTCTCGCAATGCATCCATTTTTCGGCGCAGATTGGCGTGTATTGTGCATCCTTCTGCCTTAGCAACGTGGCTAATCAACCAGTCTACTTTGGGCTTGTTAGGGACTAACAGTGATGGATGAATCTTGTAAAATAGCTTGATGCCAGTAACGCAGAGCCAAAGTTCAGACAACAAGAAGTTTCTCCTAAGCCTGCAAGTGAGATCCGCTCCCGGCATCCCGCCACGTCTTGCCAAAAAAGGTCGAGCAGTCTCTCACTCGCGCCATCTGCCCTAAAAGCGTCCCGGCAATAGGAGTAAAATCAGAGTTTGCAGTGATTGACGACCAGCGTGTCGCGGCGTGGGGCACTGTACAACAGTGCACCCAGGATGCCATTACCAGAAGCCAGCGATTCTTCCCATTTTTGTGCCGGCTGAATGCTGACCGTCCCATGTCAGGGCATCAGGCTTGCGGTATCGGTTTCAGGAATGAGAGTTGTCATAATCTGCAGGTCCAGTGGTGTGAGAGCCTGGGGCTGGCCCAAGGCCGACAAGGGCAGAATTGAGGCCAGAAAGACAAGCGCAAAGGTCGCGCAAACGAAAAACTCACTTTTCAATGGCTTCGCTGCGTTTTGAGTTTCGCCCAGAAATCATCCACATTGTCCTGCCGAATGACTCGGGTGGGAAAGATGACTTTGCGACTTGTGGGTATCTGGCTTTTGTCTCCCCGAAGATAAAGCGCCATGCGCCGCACCGCTTCTCGCGTAAATCCATAAGGCTGCTGAACGACGGTCGCGTAAATCTGCCCGCTTTTTACGCCCTGAAGCGTTTGATCCGCCTCGTCAAAGGAGACGATCTTGATTTTCCCGGCCTTGCCCGCATCCGTCACGGCACTCAGGATCGCGGGACCATTGTAGGCCCACAGGCCGACCATCCCGGCCAGGTTCGGATAGGCGGTTAGCGCATCGGCAGCATTTGCCCTCGCTTTCGTCGTGTCGGCGTCATCGGTGCGGAGATCGAGAATGTGAACTTTGCTGCCCTGCAAGCCCAGCTGGAGGCCGTGGAAGCGATCCATCGCATTCTGCGCGTCTCGCTTGCCCACAAAGACCATCACATCACCGCCATTTGGAAGTGCCTGCGCCAACTGCTGCCCGGCCATTTTGCCGGCGGCAATATCATCGGTTCCGACGTAGCACGCCCGCTTCGTATTCGGAGCGTCGCTGTCAAGCGTAAATAACAACGTTTTCGCGGCAGCGTCATCCAGCATCTGCTTCTGGTTGACTACGTCTAGGGGACTGACGGC
>JAYTRQ010000394.1:0-4999 GCA_043746125.1 Armatimonadota bacterium
GGTCATCAGGACGATGCCGGTCATCAGGACCCGGTGCAGGTAGAGCAGACGCTTCACCGTTTTGCCCACGCCGGGCTTCTGGTAATCCTGCCACTCGCCCCGCGCGAAGCCCGCGTAATGGTGGTACAGCTTTTTGCTCAGGCCCGCCCGCGCCAGCGCCTTCAGTTCTTCATGGGCGGGCGACGTCAGCACGACCAGGGGCGAGAGAATCTGTTCCAGAACGTACCCATTCGGCTTGACCAGCAGGCGCAGGTACTTCTCAATCTCGTGCCCGACCATCTCCACTTCGACCCCGCCGACGATCCCTTCCGGCTCCGCCGTCTCCCGCGCCTTGTCCAGACCGAGAAGGGCCTCCAAAGGCGCAGCAAAACTGCCCCGCAGGTCCACGTCGCTATCGGTCGAGGGGAACCCATACAGGTGTGCCCCGCTGACCGTGACGAACAGCAGGCCGGGCACGTTCTCCGTCGCATACTGCTGCAGAGCATTGTAGTCGAGTTGGCTCATGCTCTACTCTAAGTGCCTTTGTCAGTTGTAGTCGAAAAAGCGGTAGCACCAGCTATTCCTTTGAAAGAAGGGGTTTTCGCCACTGTAAGTCTCCGATAAACTCTCCCCGTCTACATAGCGAAAGTCGTGTCTCTGAACTGCGACGATTACGCTTTGCACGGTAGATGCGGGGACAAGTCCTGGTATGTTGCTCCACACCGTGAACAGGTTCCCAAAGGCCGAGAAGATAACGGAGATGGCCGTTTCAATGGGTCCTGGACTCTGTTCGGGCACTATGGCGGCTAACTGAGCGAAGTAGGAAGTGTCTTGAACCTGATCATCAAGTTCAAGGAACCGACCTAAAATCCCCTCAAGTTCCGGCTTGAGTGACCGGACACGATCCATCTCCTTCTTCCAGTCAAACCCGGCAGGATTGTAGAAAGCGTCAGGATCAGTGTCGTCGGCAGAAAGGAGCAGTTGCAGTGTTTCCGGGTTCATACTTGTGTCCTCGGCTAAACGGGCGACCCTTTTGCGCCATGCCAGACGTGTAGGATACGGACAACGCCCTCAGGCTCGTCTTCCGCCGGCTCAATGACATAGAACAGGAGGCGATAGGCGCTGCCGCTACGCCGCTGATTGGGGCCGTAGTAGAGCAGGCGGCGGACTTCCACGTCATACCGGTCATTCTCCGGCGCAATCGGGTTGATGCGGGGCAGAGAGGAGAGCGACTGTGCAACTACGAACAGACCCTCATACCAGCGAATCGCGTACTCTAGACTGACCTGTTCGGAGAGCCATAAGTAAACCGCGTCGGCTTCCACGAGCGCAGGTTCGGTAAACTCTACCAGGTAGCCGGGAAGGTCTGCCTCCGGCTCCTGCGCCCCATTAGATAGTACCATCAACACCCTTGGCCCAGGAAGCGGGGAAGCCGTGCCGTTGCCGCGCTTCGGCGACGGCCTGGGCCAGTGGTTTGACGCGGCCAGCGGCAGCCGCTTCCAGACCACGACCGATCCCGGCCCGGATTTCCGCTTTGTCTTCCTCCGTCAAGTCGTCCGGGTCCATCTGCGTGGCACTATGTGTGAGTGCCTCTGCCAGAAGCGTATCCGCAAAAGTGTTGACATCCTGCCCGTTCTGCTGGGCCTGCTCCCGCAGACGGATGGCCGTTTCCGGCGTCAGGGTGATGGTCATGCTTACTTCCTCCAGAGGCTGGATCGTGCTTATCTTAACACCTGGCATTTGGCGGGGGGCCAGTAGCAGGCGACGGCGCGGCCGATGATGTCCGCCCGAGGCAGGTCCCCCCAGTAGCGGCTGTCGTCGGAGACGTCCCGGTTGTCGCCCATCACAAAATACTGGTCATGCGGGACGAACTGCGCGGCCATGTCCCCGTGCGCGGCGAACGCCTTGTAAGGCTCCCGCAAGGCCCGACCGTCCACATAGATCCGGCCCGCCCGCATCGAGACCGTCTCGCCGGGCAGGCCGATGACGCGCTTGACGTAGATCTCGCGCGGGTCCTTGGGGTAGTGGAAAATCACGATCTCGCCCCGGCCGGGCGCACCGAAGTGGTAGGCCAGTTTGTTCGCCAGCACGCGCTCGCCCGTATAGAGATGCGGCTCCATGCACTCGCCGGACACGCAGAAGCCCTGGGTGACGAACATCGTCAGGGCGGCGGCCAGCAACATGCCCAGGATGACCTGCTCCCAGTGCGATACGGCGGCGGAGCGCCGGACGGGCGGGCGGCGGAGGCGGGCGGTCAAGCGCAGAGCGAGTGGAGACATCATGGCGGCTACTTTCCAGCCAGCAGCGGGTGTCCCATCTCCGTGCGCTGCTTCTGGTAAGCAAGGCAGCAGGCGCGGGCGAGGGTGCGGATGCGGTTGATGTAGGCGGCTCGCTCGGCAACACCCACGACGCCCCGCGCGTCCAGCAGGTTAAACGTGTGCGAACACTTGAGCGCGAGGTCGAAGGCGGGGGCGACCAGGTTGCGCGAGGTCAGGATGCGCCGGCTCTCCTTCTCGTAAGTGTCGAACAGGATGGACAGCATCTGCGTGTCGGCCTCCTCGAAGTTGTAGACGCAGTTCTCCAACTCCGCCTGCCGCTCCGTCTCGGCGTAGGTGACGCCGTGGGCATACTCCAGGTCCCAAATGCTGCTCTTGTCCTGGAGCAGAGTCGCCAGACGCTCGGTGCCGTAGGTGATCTCGGCCGCCACCGCCTCACAGGGGATGCCGCCCATCTGCTGGAAGAACGTGAACTGAGTGATCTCGGTCCCGTCCAGCCACACCTCCCAGCCGACGCCGGTCGCGCCCAGTTTCTGGTCCTCCCAGTCGTCTTCCACGAGGCGGACGTCGTGCTGTTCCAGAGGAATCCCCAAGGCCCGTAGGGAGTCCAGATAGAGGTCCACGATGTTGTCCGGGGACGGCTTCATGATGACCTGATACTGGTAGTAGTGCTGGACGCGCAGAGGGTTCCGGGTGTAGCGCCCGTCGGCGGGGCGGCGCGAGGGCTGGACGTAGGCGACGTTCCACGGCTCCGGCCCGATGGACCGCAGGGCCGTGGCCGGGGCGCTCGTCCCCGCGCCCACTTCGGCGTCGTAGGGCTGGAGGATCAGGCAACCCTGTTCGCTCCAGAACCGTTGCAGTGTCAGCAATAAGTCTTGGAATGTCATCATAATGTTAGGAGAACGGGAGCCATCGAACTACGAGAGTTCATTTTCGCAGTTCTAATGTATCGGCAGAAGGTTCGAGTTCGAGTAGTTGAGAACGGTGTTGTTGCATGAACCGGCGAGGCCCAATCAGCACCGCTCAACCGACACTGGAAGTGCCGGTCTACTCGTAGGGACTAAGAGGGGACGCGGACCAGAGGGCGCAGCAAGCAGCGCCCCTACGCGACTGGCTTCCACCGTTGTTCTGAACCCCGGAGGGAGTTTCTCCGAGCAGACCGGCACTTCCAGTGCCAGGCCTAGGATCGCTCGGGCTTTCCGGCCTTTGTGTTCTACACGGTTCGCGTGGGCACAAACAAGTATACCCCGAGGCTCAGAGAAAAGCCCGCCGCCTGGGTGTCAGAAGGCGGGCGGGCATGAGAATCCGGCATCTTTACAGTGCGAGGCACGCACCATCAGGGCTAAAGAAGCTCGCTCAGGTCGGCGTTGCCAATGGGGACGCCGCTGACCTTGCGCTTGATGCGGGCCAGGGCGTTATCCACGCTCTTGGTCTTGCAGCGCAGTTCGGAGGCAATCTCGCGATAAGACTTGCCGAGCTGATACCCTGAAAGGACATGCCATTCAAAGTCGGAGAGGACCTGCTGCAAGGTCTCGTGCAGAATCTTGGTGTCCTCGTTGCGGAGGACCATGTCTTCGGGGTCGGCCCCATCCAAGTTAGGCAGAATATCAGAGAGGTTCCAGTCGGTCGTCGGATCGTCGGAGGGACTTTCCAGTGAGAGCGAGTGGTTCAGCGGCATCTGCTTCTGGCGGGTAGCCGTCTTGATGGCGGTGATGATATGACGAGTGATGCAGACCTTGGCAAAGGCAGGGAACGAGATAGCCTTGTCAGCCCGGAAGTCTATGATAGCCTGCCACAGACCAATCTGACCGACTTGCAGCAGGTCCTCTTTTTCGGCCCCGACGAGGAAGTAGGATTTGACTTTGGTGCGGACCAGGTTGCGATATTTGTACAGCATGTACTCGGCGGCGGCATTCTCGCCGCGCTGGGCACGGGAGACGATCTCGCGGTCGGACATGTCGGCGTATTTAAGCTGGGACTGGCGGAGGCGGTCGGAGACGTCGTTGACGACGTTCCACTCACCGAAATGGGATCTGATCAAGGAAGGGCCTCACTGGCAGGGCGAGCGGCGCAGGCGGCGCAGCGGACAACGACTGAGTGCGGCTACTCGGCGAATGACGTCGGCTCGTGATCCACCTCAATCGTCAGCGTGCTGACGATGACGGCCAAGGCGACCACGAAGAGCGTCGCGGCGGCCGTCAGCGGGCTGACCGGGATCTCCTTGAGCACATGGTTGCCCAGCTTGATCCGCAGGGCGCGGACTTTACTGGAGCTGGTGATCCGCTGGACCTGGGTGAAAAGCTCCATCCCCAGATTGAACAGGTTGGTGGCAGGAAGATTACCTTGCATGATGGCGTCCTCGGTGCGACAGGATATGCCCGCGCCGGTCCACTCAGGAGAAGAGGTGAGGGAGGGGCAGGGCGATCGCACATGCTCATTATACACGGTGGGGATTCGGGCGTCAAGCCCTTTGGCCTGGGTAGAGGCCTGTTTTCGGGGAATCGGGGCGAATGGGGGCAAATCAGGCAGGAAAACCCGCCGAAACCGGTAGATTTCGGGGCTATTTACCGCCAGCGTTCGGCAGCTCGCGCCGATAACTCGTCGCGCCGGTGATCGTGTCCAGGACTGAGTGGTAGGTAGGGAAACCGTAGACCTCACGCCCAACGGGGGCGTCCGCCACGAGGGCTGCCGAGGCGACGCGGTGGGGGTCACTGGTCACGAGGGCGGAGACGAGTGAGTGGGCG
>JAYTRQ010000395.1:0-4998 GCA_043746125.1 Armatimonadota bacterium
CGACAGAAGGTGACGATCAAGAGCGGCCTGCCGACCGAAGCCGCCAAAAAGATCACCAAGCTCATCAAGGATCAGGGCTTGAAAGTCACGACCCAGATCCAGGATGAACAGGTGCGGGTCACCGGCAAGGCCAAGGACGACTTGCAGGCAGCCCAGGCGGCAATCAAGGCGGCTGATCTGGACGCGCCCGTCCAGTTCACGAACTACCGCTAGTGGACCCTTTCAAGATCGTCGGCGGCGTGCTGGTTGCCCTGGGGTTTATCTTTAGGGCGATCAGTCTGGCCTACTTCGCGCATCGGGAGAAGTCCGTCGCCGACTCAGACAAGGCGCGGCGTCACTGGGCGGGCCGCAAGCAGCGGGCGCTTCTGCTGGACGCCGCGTTCATCCTCATGGGCTTCTACCTGATACTGACGCACTAGGTAACATCAGTTACGAAAATCAGCAACGTCCTCTGGGGACTGTATCCAGTCCCGGACCAGGCGAACGCCGATGTAGTTAAGCTGCTGCCCAACCCGTTTGGAATCTGTGTTCTAGGAGTGGGACGGTGTCAGGCCGCCCATGTGCGTGTTGACGCCCGGGCGGTCCAGGAAGTCCTCGGTGGACACTGTGGGCGTGGATTGTGTCAGACTTATACCACCGGTGGCAGCAAGGCCTAGACCTGACAGTACGACAAGGCGCGTCAAACTCGGCCGAAGACGAGACAAGCGTTGATCCCCCCAAACCCGAACGAGTTGGACAGCACATAATCCACCGACTTTGTCCGACCTTCCGCTTCCGGCACGTAATCCAAATCGCAAGCAGGGTCGGGTTCTCGAAGGTTCAGAGTCGGCGGCAGCCAGCCGTCGCGCAATGACAGCAGCGAGATCGCTGCTTCCCAAGACCCGGTCGCGCCTAGGGCGTGCCCATGAAAGCCTTTCGTGCCGCTGATCGGCAGTGCGTAGGCGTAGTCCCCAAAGACCTGCTTCAAGGCCAACGTCTCCGCACTGTCGTTTAAAGACGTACTGGACGCATGGGCGTTGACGTAGCCGATGTCAGCGGGCTTCAGGTGCGCTCGTTCCAGGGCTAAAGCCATACAGCGAGCCGCCTGTGCGCCGTCGGTCCGGGGCTGGGTCATGTGGAAGGCGTCGTTTGTGGTGGCGTGGGATAGGATCTCGCCATAGACGTCCGCACCCCGCGCCCGGGCATGTTCCCATTCTTCCAAGACCAACATCGCCGCGCCCTCCGCCATGACGAAGCCATCTCGGCCGTTGTCGAAAGGCCGCGAGGCTGTCTGTGGGTCGTCGTTGCGCTGGCTCATGGCCCGAATGATGGCGAATGCCGCGTAGCAGAGTGGAGACAGGGGCGCTTCCGACCCCCCTGCCAGCATGATGTCCGCCGTCCCGTCCCGGATCAGGTCTACGGCCCGACCGATGGCAATGGGCGAGGCCGCACACGAGTCGCCGTTGGCCGTCACCGGCCCGTTCAAACCCAGTTCAATGGCGACGTTGCACGAGCCGGCCCCGCTAAAGACGCTCAGGGCGATCATCGGATTCACGCCGCGCGGCCCTTGTGCCATGAACTCTGGATACTGCTCCTCTGCGAATGACACGCCGCCCAAAGCCGTACCCAGGCAGACTCCGACCCGGTCACGGTCTTCCAGGCGCAGGTCCAAGCGGGCATCAGCGACGGCCATCTTAGATGCAGCGACAGCGAACTGCGAGAACTTGTCCAGCCTCTTCAGCTTTTTGCCGTCGAGGTAGGGGGCCGGATCGAAGCCGTTCACCTGTGCGGCCATGTGCGAGACAAGCGCGGACGTGTCAAAGTAAGAAACCATGTCCACGGCCGAGCGGCCCGATCTCAGCCCCGCCCGCAAGCCCTCAACGCCGATGCCTATGGGGGTGATCGCCCCGATGCCCGTCACGACCACGCGGCGACGAATTTCCGTTGTCAAAGCTCCGCCTCTTTCTCCACAATCCCCTTGATCGTTGCCAGCGTTCGCCCGGCGATCGCACCGACGAACTGTGTCCCCACCATGTCCTGGGCGAACCAGCCGTTCAAGAACGGCAGAGGATAGGTCAGGTCGTGCCGGATCGTGACCTTGACGCCGCGCCCCCACTTGTCGTCGTCCAGCGACCAGACCACCCACATCCCACGCGCCACACCTGCCAAGTGCTTAAAGTAGATGCGGCCGGTCTCTGGCTCGCACACCTGCACGCTCTGCCAGCGTACCGGGAATTGGACGTCGGGGAGTGGGAAATCGTTCCGCACGGCGGCCATCTCCACCACCTTGCGCCGCCCGTCGTCGGTCTGCTCAAAGACGATGACTTCGCGGTAGTGTGGCAGCAAAGTCGGCCAATCCTGAATATCGGCGGCTAGCTGAAAGATGCGGGCCTTGGACCCGCGTACGTAGACCGTGTTTTCGGTATGCATTGGGTTTAGAGCGAGGACAGGGCCAGCCGGAGCGCGGACAACGTGAACAAGTCTTGAGGCCGCGCCAGGTCGCCCACGGTTTGCAGCAGGACGTCGGTGAGCGCGGCCGACCGGCGCAGGTGGGACGCAGCCCAGCCGAGTAGGGCGGGGGAGTGGACGACTCGCTGTACAGCGTCACAGAGCCGGTAACGTGGCAGCAGTTCGGCCCGACGCGCGGCGTCGTAGGAGCGCAGGCGCGAACGGCTGACGTCGCCCGCATCCAGTGCAGACTTGATAGACTCGGCGGCAAGCTGCGCCCCGCGCAGGGCGAAGAAGACGCCTTCACCCGTAAATGGGTTGATGAAGGTGGCGGCATCACCGACCAGAACAGCCCCGTCATCTGCCGCCCGGCTTGTGTGGTGTCCGAAGCAGCCGACCGAGCGCAGCGGCCCAGCTTGAGCACTTTCACGGACCTGTTCCCAGACCTGAGGGAACGAGCGCTGCAAGCGCTCCTCAAAGTAGACCTGACGCCGTCCAGCCATCTGGGGCGCTTCCGAGAGGGGGACGACGATGTTGACGTTGCGCGTCCCGTCCGGGCCGCAGGCCGCACCGACTCCACAGCAGGCGTCGGAACCGTCATGCGGCAGGTGCATGGTCACGGCGTCGCTTGTCTCTGCTCCGCCCATATAATGCGTCACCAGGGCAAGGCGCTGAAGCCGCCTGATCGGGCGCACGACGCCCATGTCACGCGCCAGGAGCGAATGCGTCCCGTCTGCGCCCACTATCACACGCGCCCGATACTCTCCCCGATCCGTGTCCAGGCCAACGACCCGACCCGAATCGCGCAGAATGCTCCGGGCTTTCACGCCTTCCAAGACGCGTACCCCGGCGTGTTCCGCCGCGTCTCGCAGTACCACGTCTGTTACGACGCGCGGACAGGCTAGGGCGTCCGTACTGCCACTAAACGGCCGCGCCCGATGGGGGACGACCGTCTCACGCGTCAGCCGCACCGCCCCCGCCTGCATCAAAGCAGGGAGGATGCCGAGTTCGTCCCGCAGGAGCCGGACCGCGCCGGGCGTCAGGTACTCTCCGCAGGGCTTGTCTCGGGGAAACGCGGCACGGTCCAGGAGGGTGACGTCGAAGCCGGACCGCGCAAGGAAAAGGGCTGTGGCGGAACCGGCCGGACCGGCGCCGACGACGAGAACGTCCGAAAGTGGGTGGGACAAGTGAGTCATGCAATTCTAATGGGCTTGGCCAGGTTGCCTGGGGTTGTAGTCTATGTACCCAATTTGTCCTGGACCAAGGCCACACGAAAATACCAGTGTGTGTACAGCCGGACGTTCTGGACGCCGCTGAGGCCTACCATCTTGCGATACTCCGGCGGCGTAAAGGCGCGGCGGACGCTGGTGGGGGCGTCGTGCCGGGTAAATGGGTGGACACGCAAAGCCGCCATACTGGCTTCCACGCCCCAGAGCGTTAGCCGGTCCCGCCGCAGGTCTGAGACAACAAAGCCGCGCGTTGTCAGCCTGTCCATGACTGACAACACTCGGGCAGATGCCTCAAAGCCGAAGTGGTGGAAGGCGAGAGCACACAGGGCGAGATCAAATGAGGCAGGCCTGAAAGGTAGCGTAAAGGCATCGGCGAGGGCCAGATGCACGCCCGGCGCGACGTTCTGTGCCATTCTCAGCATGGCCGAGTGGTTGTCTACGCCGACCACGGTCAGATCTAGCCCACGCCTCTGCCCCCACTGCCGCAAGGCTCGAGGAATGTCGGCCGACCCTGTTGCAACGTCTAGTATCCGTACCGAGGCCCCAGCCGGCACGTCTCGGAGCAGACGCGCGACGTGGTGCAGGATCGTCTGCGTCCCGCCGAACAGTCGGTTCGTCAGCGCAACGTCAGCCATAGACCTTTGCAAATCGTCAAATGGCTGCGTCGGGTCGTCAATGTCCTCCGGCTCATCGTATCGTGGGAAGTCAAGCCACGACATGGAGAGCCTCAACGACCGCCTGCGTCGTCTGCTCCAGGACGGCATCCGTGTGGGCCGTGCTGAGGAAAATTGACTCGAACTGGGACGGCGCGATATAGACGCCGCGTTCGAGCAACGCCCGAAAGAAGGCCGCGTAGCGGGCTGTGTCCGACGTCTTGGCTGAGGCGAAGTTGATGACCTTGGCGTCCGTGAAGAACAGCGTCATCATCGAGCCAAGCCGGTTGATTCGGTGCGGAATGCCCAGCCGGGTTGCCGTCTCTTTGATCACGTGCGCCAGCGTGTGCATCTTGTGGTGCATATCCGTGTAGATCGTGTCCTTCTGCAAGTCCAGCCGCGTGAGCTGTGCCAGGCCCGCCGCCACGGCCAGGGGATTTCCCGAAAGCGTTCCCGCTTGATACACAGGCCCGACCGGCGAGACCATATCCATAATGTCCGCCCGCCCACCGTAAGCCGCCAGAGGGAGACCACCACCGATAATCTTCCCGAGAGCCGTTAGGTCCGGCGTGATCCCTAACAGCGCCTGCGCCCCGCCATAAGCCACCCGGAAGCCCGTAATGACCTCATCGAACAGCAGAAGCGCCCCATCCGCTTCTGTCAGTTCGCGCAGGGCGTGGAGGAAGTCC
>JAYTRQ010000396.1:0-4998 GCA_043746125.1 Armatimonadota bacterium
CGATATCCGAAAGGAGCAGGACGAAGCCAGCCTTCGGCAGACAGGAAGCAATTCCTCTGTCGCCTAAAGGCGAGACAGTCTCCTTGCTTGATTTTATGAACAGGCTCGCTTAGGCTCGCCTGAGCTTCGCGGTCGGGGTATCGACCCTGGGGGTCGCCTCCCCGACCTTGACGGTCTGCGGCTGAGACCGCAGACCTATTCGCAGCAAGCTGCGGGGAATGTACCCGCGACGATTCAACTACGAACGCCGCCTGCACCGGGCTTTTTCGTGCTGGACAAGCGGGGCGGGGCGGTACGCGCAGGCGGCGGCCTCTTCTGCCTGCTGTCCGAACTGGAATATGTTCTGGTGCGGCGGGTGCCAGGCAAGTGGCTGGTCTATCTGATGCGAGTCGGCGGGGACGACCCGCCGGATTGGGGCGGCTCTAGCCTGCCGCGCATTCCCCGGAATGCCTGCTTCGTGGCTGACTTCCGGCAGCAGATCAGCGCCGAAGACGTGGGGGGTATCCTCGCCGAGTTCGCCGGGGTGCCGGTGAGGTGTCAGGCGGGGGCGAAAAATAGTGTATAATAGAGCGGTTTGACGGGTAGGGTGAGGCAGCCGTGATTGGCCAACGCTGTGCCGGAAAGCTCGCACGGTCTGAGTTTGAGTCACGGTCCAAGTTCGAGCAGTTGAAAGAGGCGTTGTCGCATAAACGCTTCTGCCCCCTCAACCCGGTGTTGAAACACCGGTCTACCCGGAGAAAGCCCCTTCGGGGCTGCGAGACTTCGAGTGCCAGAGGCACTTCCTCCGGGTAGCCCGGCACTTCCAGTGCCGGTTAGCTGCTCGAACCCAGACCGTCCGTGACATCAATGAACAAACGCACTGCCGTGCTGGAACAAGGCCCAAACAACTGGTCCACCTACGTGCCCGACCTGCCGGGCTGCGTGGCGGCAGGCGTGCCTCGTGAGGTAACGGAACTTCTGATTCGAGAGGCGATTGGGTTCCACCTTGGAGGGCTGCTACTTAACGGCGTGCCACCCCCACAGCCGACCCACACTGAAGAACGAAAAACCGTTGCCGTTTGACCCGTCCGTGCTCCCGCCGAGCCTGCCCTTTCTCTCTCCGCGTGAGCCTAGGCCGCGCACCGTCCCGATCCCTGGAAAGGATTTTGTATGACCCTGACCGCCGCACCGACCGCGACCCTGCCGAGCACGACCCTAGAGCCGATGCCCGTCGCGCCACCCGCCTATGACGTCAAAGACCTCAGCCTCGCCGATGCCGGCCGGCGCCGCATCGAGTGGGCCGAGCGCGAGATGCCTGTGCTCCGCTCCATCCGCGAGCGCTTCGAGCGCGAAAAGCCGCTCGAAGGTCTGACCGCCGTCGCCTGCCTGCACGTCACGGCTGAGACCGCGAACCTCATGCGGACCCTCAAAGCCGGCGGCATGAACGTCATCCTCTGCGCCTCGAACCCACTGTCTACCCAGGACGACGTCGCTGCCGCCCTGGTCCAGCACTATGGGGTCAGCACGTTTGCCATCAAGGGTGAAGACGACGAGACGTACTACCGGCACATCCTGAGCGCCCTGGAGTACAAGCCGAACTTTACGATGGACGACGGCGCGGACACCGTCGGCATCATCCACAAAGACAAGCGCGAACTCATCGCGAACATCATCGGCGGCACGGAAGAGACGACAACCGGCGTCATCCGACTGCGGGCGATGGCGCAAGAGGGCGTGCTGGCCTACCCCATCGTGGCCGTCAACGACGCCCAGACCAAGCACTTCTTCGACAACCGCTACGGCACAGGCCAGAGCACCATTGACGGCATCATCCGGGCCACGAACGTTCTGCTGGCCGGCAAGTTCTTCGTCGTCTCCGGCTACGGCTGGTGCGGCAAGGGCCTGGCGATGCGGGCCAAGGGCATGGGCTCCCAGGTGATCGTCACCGAAGTGGACCCGCTCCGCGCCCTGGAAGCGACGATGGACGGCTTCGGCGTCATGCCGATGGCGGACGCGGCCAAGATCGGCGACTTCTTCTGCACCGTCACCGGCGACAAGGACGTTCTGCGGGACGAGCACTTCGCGGCCATGAAGGACGGCGCGATCATCTGTAACTCGGGCCACTTCAACGTCGAGATTGACCTCCCGGCCTTGGCGGAAATGTCCACGGGCAAGCGCGAAGTGCGCGACTTCGTGGACGAGTATTCGCAGGAGGACGGCCGCAAGCTCTTCGTCCTGGGCGAAGGCCGCCTGATCAACCTGACGTCCGCAGAGGGCCACCCGGCCAGCGTCATGGACATGTCGTTCGCTAACCAGGCCCTGTGCGCGGAGTACATGAACAAGAACGCGCAGACACTGGAAAAGAGCGTCTACGGCGTACCACAGGAGATTGACACGGAGATCGCGCGGCTGAAGCTGGAAGCTCTCGGCGTGAAGATTGACACGCTGACCAACGAGCAGGCGCGGTACCTGTCATCGTGGCAGGAAGGGACGTAAGCGTCTTCGGGGAGAGTCAGGCCCAGCCCTTCGGGGCCGGGTCTGGCTTGACAGCCGGGGCATTCCGGGGGTAAATTACGGCCTATGCTGGATGGGGCGGGTGTGACAATTTTAGGACTGCGGGTAGACTGCCTTTCGCCCAGCGAGGCACTGGAAGCGATTGACCGCTTCGTGCAGGAGCGGACACCGCGCCACATCGTCACCGCCGATGCGTCTATGGTCATCCTCGCCCGGCAGGACCCCGAGCTGCGCCGGATCGTCGCCGGGGCGGACATGGTGACCCCGGACGGCTGGGGCCTACTGTGGGCGTCGCGCCGGCTCCGGATGCCCATTCCTTACAAAGTCTCAGGTGTGGATTTAGCGGACCGGCTATGTGCCCGATCTCCGCTCAAGGGCTATCGGATCTTTTTTCTGGGAGCAGGGCCGAACGTTGCTCAAGAAGCGGCCGAGAAGATGCGGCTGCTTTACCCCGGAACGCACATCGTCGGCGTCCGCGATGGTTACTTCTCGGTCGCACAGGAGCCGGACCTGGCGGCGGAAATCCGGGCCGTCGCGCCGGACATTCTGCTGGTCGCTCTGGGCATCCCGAAGCAGGAGAAGTGGATAGACCGGAACAAGGCGGTGCTGGGTGTCCCTGTCTTAATCGGCGTGGGCGGCACGTTCGACGTGTTTTCGGGCCGGGTCAAGCGCGCCCCGGTCTGGATGCAGAACAGCGGTTTCGAGTGGCTGCATCGGCTGGCGAAGAACCCGCGTAAGTTTGGCAAGGTGATGACCCTGCCCCAGTTTGCCCTGCTGGTCCTGCGCCAGCGGTTCCTGAGAGGGTCGAGCGGCGCGGCCTAAGGCTTCTTTAAGACTTCTTTTTGGGCGGTGGGGCCGGCGGGTCCTGCGTGATGATCGGCGGGGCGATGATGATCGGCACCTTGCCGTCCTTCCCCTTATCTCCATCGGCGAACGCAGGCATCGAAAGCGCACTGCCCAACATTCCCAATGCCAGCGTGGCCAGCAGGCCCTGCCGGAGCATTCCGTTTCGTTTCATTTTTTTCCCTCCACTACACTACTTTAGTCGGCAGAATCGGGCAAAATGTTCCCGCTCTTTTAATGCCGTTTTAATCCTATTTTAACCCGCTGCGGGCATTTTCACGCCCCACCCGGCCTGCACCTGTCCCCCGACGGCCAGGTCTTCCCCCACGCACTCGAACCCGCCCGAGAGGCCGGGGATCGGACGCAGCAGCCGGTGCGAGTCCAGGTCTAAGTAATCAAACGCGCCCAAGCCGCCCGCCATCTGCGCGGCGGCGGCGATCCCAAGGCCCGTTTCGAGCATACAGCCCAGCATCAGCTTCTTGCCATGTGCCCGGCAGAGCGCGACGATCTCAAAAGCCCCCACTAGCCCCGACTTCATCAGCTTGACGTTGACGCCGTCTACGGCGTCCTCCCGCAGCAGGCGCAGCACTTCGGGAACGCTGCGGGCCGACTCGTCCGCGAAGACCGGCACGGAGACGCGCTCCCGAACGTACTTCAGGCCCACCACGTCTTCTTTGAGCACGGGCTGTTCCAGCAGTTCCACCGTCGCACCTGTCGCGGCTAAGTTCTGCGCGAATGCCACTGCCGCATCGGGCGCGAACGCCTGATTGGCGTCTATCCTGAGACGGACAGCGGGCACGGCGCGGACGACGGCGGCGATACGCTCCAGATCGGCTCCAGGACCTTCGGCATCCCCAACTTTGATTTTGAGGGCGCGAAAGCCTTCTGCCCAGGCCCCCAAGGCGAGTTGCGCCGCCTCTTCCGACGGGACGAGAGGGATGGTCAGATCGGTCGTCAGCCGCGCCTGCCTTGCGCCGAAGTGCTGCCACAAAGGCAGGTCCCAGCGCTTGGCCCAGGCATCGTACAGCGCCATCTCCAGGCCCGCCCGCGCGGCAGGCGAGTCGGGCAGGAGCCGGGCAGCCAACTCCAGAAGCGGCCCGAGCCGGTCCGTCGGCTGCCCATCGAAGTGTTGGGCCACGGATTGCAGGGCGTCCAGAACGGTTTCGACGCTCTCGCCGGTGACGTACCCGACCGGGGCGCTGGCCCCATCGCCACCTTTAGACTTGTCTTCCGTTTCTACCCGAATCCGCACGTTCCGCGCCTCCGTCGCGGACCGCGCGGCGATGACAAACGGCGATACAAGCGGCAAAGTCCAGGGATGGGCATGGACGGAAACGATACGCATGGCGCATTGTACCAAATGTTGGCGCGGCTGGCAAGCATTACGGGGAAATGAGCAGGGCGCTTGCCTATGAACTTGAGGCATTAGAGCCAATGAGCTGAAGCCCTTCGCTGTGTGGCACGGACTCCGACTGACCGCGCCACTCCATTGCCGACCTGCTTCTCTTGCCGACCCGCTCCATTGCCGTGTGACCGCTAGGAGTTAAATGCAATCGCCCTGGGGAAGTGAGGAGACCGGCAGGCGCACTTGACGGCGTTCGGGGTTCATGCTATAATGACGACATGAGTAGTATTTTCGCGCGACTGGCCCTGTTCTCCTTC
>JAYTRQ010000397.1:0-4980 GCA_043746125.1 Armatimonadota bacterium
CTGGGCGAGACCGGCGGCGTCTCGCTCGGGTCGCAGTTCGGCAAGATCACCACGGTCAGCGACTACGTCGCCAACTACTCGGTCTTCAGCGGCGTCGTCCTGCCGGCCCTCAAGCAGAAGCCTCAGCCGCCCGCCCCTGCCCTGGACCCGACCAAAGTCTATGTGGCGATCGCTATGTCCGACGGCGATAATCTGATCACCTGGCGCGGCTTCTGGCGGGACTACTTCCAAGACCCGCTGCACGGCACGTTCCCACTCGGTTACGGTATCGGGCCGACTCTGATAGACGTCGCTCCCACGATGGCACGATGGTATTACGACCACGCCGCGCCCACCGACGAGTTTCTCTGCGACGTCTCCGGGGCAGGCTACGTTTACCCACAGGACTGGGGCGCGGCCCTAAAAGACCGCTCCGCCGCCACCGCCGACTACTACGGCTGGACCCAGAAATATCTGAACCGTTTGGATCTGCACGGCCTTCGCATCATGGGCGTTCAGCCCGAAGACATCGCCCGTGCCGGTGCGTCCCTGCCTGGCGTCCCGTTCCTGCTGCCCGACTACGGCATCCAGAGTGGCGGCAAGACATACGCCGACTTCACTTACACGCTGCCGACCGGCCAGCCGGTCTTTCGGGCGGTCTCCTACGACGGTCGCGCACTGGGCCTCGCCGCATCCGTGCGGGACCACGTCGGCTCCGTTCGCCCTGCCTTCGTCAACGCCTTCGTCCAGAACTGGGGCGCACGCCCCAGCGACCTGAAGGGGATGCTGGATGCCCTCGGCCCCGACTACGTCGCCGTCACGCCCTCCCAACTCAACACCCTGTACCGCCAAGCGGCGTCTCAGAAGGCCACGGCCCAGGCCGCGCGGCGCTGAGGCCGAGGGCAAGAAGGGCGCTGCTTGCCGCGCCCTCTTCTCCGCCGGCTATGGTAACGATACAGTCCCAAAAGGACCCAATCATGCGGTTTCGTCTTCTCTCTCTGTTGCCCTTGCTTCTGCTCACTCTCCCCGCTGGGGCGCAGACGCCCCCGCCGCCCGCCTCACGGGACCTGGCACCTGACACGTGGGTCGCTACCGATGCCCTCGGCCGCACGACTCCTACTGCCACCAATGCCCCGGCGAAGCGGGCCGACCGTTACGTCGGCGTCTTCTACTTCCTCTGGCACGGTGAACACGGCACGGATGGCCCCTTCGACAACACGCAGATCAACGCCGACCCCGCACACAATGCGTTCGGCGGCCCCGGCGCTTTTCACTGGTGGGGCGAGCCGGCCGTCGGCTACTTCCTCGGAACCGATCCCTGGGTGCATCGGAAGAACCTGCAAATGCTGGCCGACGCTGGCGTAGACGTGCTGTTCTTCGATGTCACCAATGCGTTCACCTACCCGAAAGAGGTGGACACGGTCTGCCGCGTGGCGATGGAGATGCGCCGCGAAGGCAACGCGACCCCGCAGATCGCCTTCCTCACTCATGCGAGCGGCAGCCGCACGGTCACGACGCTTTACAACGACTTCTACGCCAAGAATGCGTACCCTGACCTGTGGTTCCGCTGGGAGGGGAAGCCGCTGATTCTAGGCGACATAGACGACGCCGAAAACGGCGTGACCCTGCCCGATACGATCAAGAACTTTTTCACCTGGCGTCACTCCTGGGCCTGGGACCCCGGCCAGGACAAGTGGCAGTGGATCGATAAATACCCGCAGCGCGCGGGTTGGCACACAGCCCCGGACGTCCCCGAGGAAGTCCCGGTGTCCGTGGCAGGCCATCCCGTGGACAGCCTGGGCCGCAGCTACCACAGCGATGAGCAATGGGGGCACGGGACCGAACCCGCCGTGGACAGTCACTACCTGGCCGCCGACGTGAACCAAGGCTTGCAATTCGGTCAGCAGTGGCAGCAGGCGCTCAAGATAGACCCGCGATTTATCCTCGTGACGGGCTGGAATGAGTGGGTCGCCCAACGCTTTCTCGCGGACGGCCCGCGCGGCTTCGCCGGCCACACCCTCGCCAAAGGCGACACGTTCTTCGTGGACAACTATAACGAGGAGTTCAGCCGGGACGCCATGCCCATGAAGGGTGGTTACGCCGACGACTATTACCTTCAACTCGTGGAGGGCATCCGGCGCTACAAAGGCGTTCGTCCGGTGCCCGAGGCCTCCCCTCACAAGACGATCCGTCTGAGTGGCCCGTTTGAACAGTGGCAGCCCGTCCGGCCCGAGTACCGCGATGCCCTGGGGGACACCGGCCACCGGGACTGGGCCGGCTGGGGCGGGCGGCATTACACCGACGCGACCGGCCGCAACGACATTGTCCGCGCCAAGGTCGCCTGTGATGCCGCCCATGTCTACTTTTACGTCCAGACGCGGGATAAGACGACATCGTACTCCGATTCAAATTGGATGCAGTTGCTCATAGACGCTGATCACAATCCAAAGACCGGCTGGAACGGATATGACTTCGTCGTCAACAGTCGCGTCCTCGGTCCTGAAACAACGACACTCAAACGGCTCTCAGACGGCAAAATCTGGCCCGTCCCCTATCGACTGGCTGGGAATCAGATGATGATTGCCCTGCCCCGCGCCCTGCTGGGGGTGACGGACGCCCAAAAAACCGCCTTCGACTTCCACTGGGCCGACAATGTCCCCGTCGGCGGCGACCCCGCCCGCATTGCCGACTGGTGGTACCAGGGAGACAGCGCCCCCGATGGCCGCTTCAACTACCACTACGTCAACGCTCACTGACAGAGGATAATCCTTGGCAAAACACTCACGCCTCACGGACCGGGGCCGCTGCTTCTGGAACACCCAACGTCTTTGGGACCTCGTGCGGGATCTCCCTGTCCAGTCCGTTCCTCTAGACAGCATCGCCGAGTTCGACCAGAACTGCTGGTTCGGCCCGGACACCGCTCCCACCTGCCGCGCCGTCACCGCCCACGCCAAACGAATCCAGGACGCCGATCTAGCCCATCCGGTTATCCTTGCCGCCGACGGCCGCCTGATGGACGGTGGGCATCGAGTCAGCAAGGCCTGGCTTCTGGGCCTGACCGAGATCGCCACCGTCCGCTTCCAGACTGACCCCGAGCCGGACTGGATCGAACCGCTTCCTGCGACCCTGCCCACACCCCCTTCGCGCATCCGTCCCATCGCCCTCTGCCTGTTTCGCCACCAGGGGCGCATTCTGGTTGGGAACGGCTTTGACGCTGTTAACGGCATCCCCTACTGCCGCCCACTCGGCGGAGGCATCGAGTTTGGCGAGCGGGGACAGGAGGCTATTGTCCGAGAGATTCGCGAGGAATTGGGGGCTGAGATCGAACAAGTGGAACAACTGGGGCTTTTGGAAAACCTGTTCACCTGCGACGGGCGGCCGGGACACGAAATCGTGCTGCTCTTCGACGCCACTTTCACCGACCGATCCCTGTATGACCGGCCGGTCCTGCACGGGTACGAAGAGGGGGCGGCTCAGGAGACCTTTACGGCGGAATGGAAGACGTTGGATGAGCTGGAGGCCGGCCCCACCAGGCTGGTGCCGGAGGGTCTATTGGAATTTCTGCGGGGGCTGGCGCAGACGGGGTAGGGGCGGGTCCCCGTGTCCGCCCTTCTCTCCCCGTGCCGACCCACGTTATGGGGAGGGCGCACACGGGGGTGCGCCCCTGCGGGGCAAGAGGGCAGTGGGGCTAGAACTTCATACCCAGGTTCGCACTCGCGTCATAGCCCAGCTGTGCCGCCGCCGACTGCTGCCGCTTGCCGCTCAGCGCCAGGCTGAAGCGGTCGCCCAGTGAGTGCGTAAAGCCGACTGTGTAGGCCGTGTCCGGCTGGGTCTGGGCGTCCAGCCGGTTCTGACGGGTCTGGAAGCCGACCTTGAACTGGGTCGTTGCCGAGAACCGCAAACCTAAATCGGCATGGATTGTTTCTTCGACGTCCAGCGAGTCATAGTGCCGGGACCAGTCGTAGCTTCCCGACACCCCCAGCGCCCCCAGACTGGTCTCCAGGCCGACGCCCTTCCTTGCTAATCGTTGGAGGACACTTTGACCATCGTCCGGGTTCTGAGCGTACGTCCCAACGAAATGCACCGACTTCAACGGAGACAGGGATACTTTGGCCTCACTCGTGTCAAACGTGTCGTTGACGTCCGTATCCGTGTCCGGGGCCATCCGGTTCTTGTAGCTGCCGGAGAACTCCAAAAATGAGAGGGGCCGCAGCCTCCCCCCCACCGATGCCACCGCCGTGCCCACCGGGTCCGCCCCGGCGACGCCCTTCTGACGCAGGGCCAGCCCCGCATTGAGCTGCAATGTCTCGCGGGGCGTCAGCGTCAGGCTCACGGCCTGTTGATCCGTCGTCGCCGTGCCCAGTCGGGTCTGCCCGGCGTCCGTCTCCAGCGAGAACGTCCTTCCCGGTGTTAGGACCGTTTTGAGGGCGATCACTTGGCTGTCCGCCGCTGTGCCCGGCGCATTCTTGTCGTCGTAGGATGCGCTCACCTGCATCTTGTCCGTCGCCTGCGTTGTCGCCGACAGGTCCAGCGTCTGCGTCGTGCCGTCCGCCCCCGCCGCACTTTGCCCGATACTCGCCTGCATCTGCGTCTTGTCGCTCGGCCTGACCGTGACATCGAAGCCCATCTTCGCCGTGCCCTGCGTCGTGCCACTGCCCGTGGGCTGCGCCGCCTCGTAATCAAACTTGGCCTGAATCTGCTTGGTCAGTGTCAGCCGATTCCCCAGCGTCAGTGATTCTTGCCCCGCCTGTGGCCCGCTGTCCCCCGCGTTTCCCAGGCTGACACCTGCCCGGGCCAGGCCAAACGAGAACAGTCCCCAGCCGCCCGCCTTCGCCGCGCCCCCAACCGTCAGCCCCGTCCGCTGCCAGGCCGACGCCGCCCTGCCGTCCGCTGTCACGGGCGCGAAGAAGAAACGGGTGGACACCTGCGTCCCTTCCCCACCGCTCAGGCCTAGCCCCACGCCCAGTGTCAGGTCCCCCCGGTCCGTGTCGCCCGGCTTGC
>JAYTRQ010000398.1:0-4972 GCA_043746125.1 Armatimonadota bacterium
CCCTTCCCTCGGAGGGAAGGGCTTCGGATAAAGAGGAAAGGGCTTCGGATGAGGAGAAGCCTTGCCTTCTGACAAGCCGTGCCTTCTGGCAAACGGTACCCGCCTCCGATTACTTCCGAAGCCCTTCCCTCCGAGGGAAGGGACAGGCACGGAACGAATGTGAACGGGCCAGGGATAGGATCCGACAGGGAGAGCATCTACCGCCCCTCGGACCCCATCGTTCCTTCCGCGTCATAGGGCGTGTTCCCATGCCCATCGTCCGGCCCGGCGCTCCGCTCCAGGCTATGGGCGACGCTCGGATCGCGGCTGCCTGCGAGCCGGCCGGGATCACGGTCTAGGCTGGGGTCCGAACGGGGGTCTTCAGTTGGGCTGGTGTCGGGATAAGCGTAATCTAGCGAGCCGGGTGGCGGGGCTGGGCCGCCCTCGTCCATCTTCAGCGACTCCTGCTCGCCCAGGATCTCGCCATCCGCCGAGTCGTCGCCGACCAGGTTCGGAACGGTCGGGTTTGCGCCGCCCTCTAAAGTGCCCATAAGTGTGTTGCCTCCTCACGCGTTTCCTTCCCTTACCCGTTTCGGCAAGGGGATAAATCCCCCTCACCCCCTCCGATCTGAGAGACTGCACTGGAGGCGCAGAGAAGGAGAAGAGGGCGGGGCGTGGCTGTGGGCGGCGTCGCCCAGCCGACGTCGTCGGGAGACGTGATCGGGCGATGGGCTTGACTGGGCTGCGCCTGAGCCTCCTCTTCCGAGACTCCTCCCCCTCACGTTGCGGGAGGGGGAGGAGCGAAGCGACGGGGTGGGTTACTGCGGCACCGCCCCCGCGATCACCAGCACGCCCCGGTCCGGGTGCAGGTACTTCTGCACGGCCGCGTTTACCTGGGCGGTCGTGACCGCGTTGTACAGGGCGTTGCGCCGCTGCGGGAAGTCCAGGCCGAGGGTGTAGTCTTCGGCCAGGAGCAGCGTACCCGCGATGCCCGAGTTGGTCTCTAGTCGCAGCGGGTACTCGCCCGTGATGTAGCGTTTGGCCTGGGCGACCTCGTCGTCGGTGACACCATATTGCCGCATCTGAGCCATGATCTGGCGCATCAGTGTGATGGCCTTCGTCGCGTTCGCGGGGTTCGTGCCGATGAACACCTGGAACGGGCCGGCCCCGTGCTGGGCGTCAAATGACGAGCTCACGGAGTAGGCCAGGCCGTTCTTGTCCCGGATGGTCTGGCCCAGGCGGGACCCGAAAATGTCGCCGCCCAGGACGTAGTTCATGATCTGGGCCGCGAAGTAGTCCGGGCTGGTCTGCGTCAGGCTGCCCGCGTAGCCGAACAGCAGGGACGTCTGCGGGGCGTCGGCGAGCGGAATAACGATGGGCGCGGGAGCCGTGGCCGGCACGGCGACATCCGGGATCACGACCGGCATGGCAGGCGTGTTCGGCTTGGCCCAGTCCCCAAAGGCCTCTTGGATCTGGCGCAGAACGTCCTGCGTGCTGACGTCGCCGACGATCACCAGGGTCATCGTATCGGGCCGATAGTACTTCCCATAGAAGTCTACCAAGTCAGCCCGAGTGATGGCCTTGGTCGCCGCCGCGCTCTGGTCAATCGTCGGCGACCAGTAGGGATGGTCTTTCGGATACAGGGCATCGGCGAAGGCGATCTCGGCCTGAGTACCCGCGCCCCCTGTGCCGCCCGTGTCCTGCCGGGCGTTTTCCAGCCCGGAGAGCGTCTGGGCGCGAAGCTTCTCCAATTGATCGGTGGGGAAGGATGGGTGCCGCAGCTCGTCAGCCAGGGTGGACACGACTAGGCCGAAGTCCTTGGACTGGGACCCGCCGGAGACCCGCGCCGACTCTTCTTGAGCGCCTACGCCGACGCTCGCACCGACCGATTCCAGCGTCAGGGCGAGCTGTAAGGCGGACTTGGTGGTCGTTCCCCGATCCAGCATTTCGGCCGTCAGGCCAGCCAGGCCGTACTTGCCGTCCGGGTCGAACACGCTCCCCGCGTGGAGCAGGCCGCGCAAGGCGACAGTCTTGTTGGCGTGGTTCTCCTGGACGATCACAGTCAGCCCGTTCGGCAGCACGACGCGCGTCGGCTTCGGCTGCTGTGCGGGCGTTGCTGTCTTAGGCGTAGTCGTATTGTATTCTTTGTCCAGGGCTTCCAGAACGGCCTTCTGGTGCGGGTCCGTGACGGGCTTGGTGGAACCGAAGTTGTCTACGACGGGCGGCGGGGGCGGGGCGGCCCCGGCGGGGATCGGCTGCGGCTCGAAGTAGGCGACGGTTCGGTTGTCCTGCGTCAGGTACTGCTTGGCGACGCGCTGGATGTCGGCGGGCGTTACCTGCCGGATGTGGTCCAGATAGGTGTCGTTGTACTTGTAGTCGCCGATGGTGGCGTACTGGCCCAGCGTGTTCGCCTGCTCCGAGACGCTGTCGTTGCGGTAGACGAAGTCGGCCTCCATCTGGCGCACGGCGCGGGCCACCTCCTCGGACGTGACCGGGGCGGCCTGGAGTTTGGCGATCTCATCCTCCAGGCCCTTTTCCAGAGCCGCATTGGTGACGCCCTGGCTGGGCGTCCCGTCGAACTCCATCAGGTACGGGTCGCGCTGATCCTGGTCGCCCGCGCCCGCGCTTTGGGCCGTCCCGGTCTCGACGAGCCCCTGGTACAGTCGGGCGCTGCGGCCTCCCGACAGGATCTGCGACATGACGTCTAAAACGTAATGATCCGAGTCGCCGGTCTTGGGCACGTGGTAGCCGATCAGTATCTGCCCGGTCGTGCCAGGCCGCTTCAGGACGACGCGCCGCTCGCCCCGCTGGGTCGGTTCGGGCGTGATGTAATGCGTCTCAAGCGTGGAGGCCGGGTAGACGCCAAAGTATTTCTGGACGATCCCGACGGCCTTGGCCGTGTCGAAGTCGCCGACGACGACGACCACGGCGTTGTTCGGGGCGTAGTGCTGCTTGTAGTAGGCGTAGATGACGTCCCGGCGGTTCGCCACGGCCTCGACGTCGGTCCGCCAGCCAATGGTGGGCCAGTGGTATGGGTGGGCGGTAAACGCAGCCGGGACGAAGGTGTTGGCATACAGGTCGAATCCAGGGGAGTTGGAGTCGCCTTCGAGTTCGGACCGGACGACGGTCATCTCATGGGAGAGTTCGGTCGGATCGAACTGGGAGTTCTCCATGCGGTCCGCTTCGATGCGGGCGGCCAGCTCCAGCCGGTCGGCGGCGATGAGTTCGTGGTACTCGGTCCGATCGGACCCGGTGCTGGCGTTGATCTGCCCGCCGTTGCTCTGAAACAGGTGGTTGATCGCACCCGGCGGCAGATCTTTGGTGCCCTTGAACATCATGTGTTCCAGAATATGAGACAGGCCGGTCTGGCCGCTGATCTCGTCGCGCGAGCCGACCTTGTACCAGACGCTGAAGTAGACCACGGGCGAGGCGTGGACCTCTTTGGACAGCACGGTCAAGCCATTGGCGAGGTGAGTCTCGGTGACGTTCTGGATCTTGTCAAAAGACTGGGAGACGATTTTGCCGTCCACGGGCGTCGGGGCGGCGTAGGCCGCGCCCACTCCGAGGGCGAGCAGTGCGGCGATTGCGGGAAGGCGCGTCAGTTTGGGAGGGCGCATCAGTGTCGGGGTTCTCTTTCTGGCGTGAATAGGGCGCTTTTCTTACGCAGCGGAGGGCGCGTGAGGTTCCTGCGGGGCCTTGTTACGCCGCGACAGCTTCGCGGCCCTCTCGCACGTCCGAGGTCTCCTCGGCGGCGCGGATGTAACCGCCCCGTAAATCCGTGCCGTTCAGGATCAGTGGTGCCTACCCCAGAGGCCGGCGGCAGCGTAGGCAGACGGACGTTCCGGGCGGGTACGCCTCGTCGCAGCCGTGGCAGTACGGGCCGCTGTCTTCATTCACCCGATCGTCGTCCGGCACCTCTTCGGGCAGCAATGCCGTCTGGTCGTACATCCCCGTCCGGGGCGCGTCACGCAGGCGGTTGAGGTCGTACCGGTCGGCCCGGCGGCGCGCCCACCAGGTCCAGGCGGCATAGAGGGCAACGAGGCCGAGGAGAAGAACGGGGAGTGTGCCCCAGAGGTTAGTCATAACAGCGTGTCCTGGAGATGAGCGGTCGGAAGCGGCACGACGGAACCCACCGACGGATGATCTTCCCACCATTATGGCACATGCGCCCTGCGAAACGTCCCGCCGGACAAGCACCCCCTTGCTTTTACACATCATCCGTGGTGCTGTTCCGGCACGAACACGCCACGGATCGGCAAGTATTGCCCGCACTGCCAGACGATGACGCTCGTGGATCAGGCCGAGTGCGGCCACTGCGGACATCGGTTCCGCACCGGCCAAATCGGAACGATGCCCGGCCCGGACCCGCTACGCCGGACGCGGCAGTTCACTCTGCCGCCCCTCCCCCGGCGAGATGCGCCCGTCACTTACGCTCAAGCCCCCACGCCGGCGGTAGCCCCTCAGACTGGCCGGCATCGGCTTTGCTTTGCTGGCCGCTCTCGCACTTTTCGCCTACTTCCACCTGCACTCCCCTCCTGCCGCGCTCCCCTCCTCCGTCGGGACCTGGCAGGGGGCGCTCTCCGGCCCTGCGTCGGGCGGGGCGACGATCACGTCCGTCTTCCAAATCGATGGGGGAGGTTCGCTTGGATGGCACGAGGGCGGCGCGACGCGGCCTCTGTCGGGACGGTCGTCGCCGCGATGGCGTCGGGACCCGGCGGGTCTGCTGGCCCTGACCATCCGGCCACCCACCGCCCCGAACGCCGTCTCGGACACGATGATTCTGCTTCTGAACCGGCAGGCCTGGCCCTGGCGCGTAGATCGAGTCAGGGGGCGGATGACGCAGGGGAAACTGACGCTGAGGGGAGGATGAGAGCGGGAATTGCGAAGGATTGCGAGCGTTGTTGCATAATTCAGCGTCCATGCCATGAATGGCACGGCTAACCGGCTCTCAGCCAAGAAGTACCGCTTCGCGGCACTAAGAGCGCCCGGATTT
>JAYTRQ010000399.1:0-4958 GCA_043746125.1 Armatimonadota bacterium
AAGGACGTCAAGGACTCGGACGTTATCATCGCCCTGAAGGCCAACTACCGCAAGGAGCCGTCCAAGTTGCAGGAAGGCATCACGCGCAACGTGCCGACCTATGTGATCAAGAGCAACACGTATGTGCAGATCGAGAGCGTACTGCGCGAGATCTTCCGTATGCCCCAGGAAATCTCTGAGGAGGACGTCGCCATCTCCCAAGCCGAAGAGGCAATTGAGGAGATTACGAATGACACGTCGGGTGGCCTGAACTCGCTGGAACTGGCCCCGCAGAACTCGTTCCTGCGCCGTTTGCAGCACCAGATCGCCGAGAACTACAAGATGGTCTCGGAGAGCATTGGGGCGGAGCCGAACCGTCGCGTCAAGATCAGCCGGCCATGAGCCAGGCCCCCCCCACCCCCAATAATGGGGGAGCCGGAAAAGACGTGGCGGGGGGCAGTTCCTGTTCCCCTCTGGCTCCCCCATTATTGGGGGCGGGGGGGACTCCCTCCAGCCTCTTTGTCTCCTTCGAGGGTGGGGAAGGCGCCGGCAAGACGACCCAGATCGCCCGGCTTGTTGCCCGCCTGCGGGCGGCGGGCCGACAGGACGTGCTGACGACGCGCGAGCCAGGAGACGGGCCGCTGGGGCAGGAACTCCGCGCCCTTGCTCTGCACCCCCCCATGGGCATCTTCGTGGAGCCTCGTGCCGAACTGCTCATCATGCTGGCCGACCGCGCCCAGCACGTTGGCCAGGTCATCCATCCGCACCTCGCAGCCGGGGGCATCGCGATCTGTGACCGCTACGCCGACTCCAGTCTGGCCTATCAAGGCTATGGGCGCGGACTGGATCTAGAGTGGATCCGCCGTCTCAATACCTTCGCCACGGAGGGCCTGGAGCCGGGCCTGACCGTCCTGCTAGACGTGGACTCTGCCGTTGGCTTGGCTCGCCAGCGGGAGCGGAGTGTCATGGAGAAGGAGACTTTGCCGTTCCACCAGCGCATCCGAGCCGGGTTCTTGGAACTCGCCCAGGCCAGCCCTGACCGTTACGTCGTTCTGGATGCCGCCCGGCCGCTGGACGCCGTCCACGAGGACGTCTGGAATGCCGTTTCAGTCCGTCTCCCCGCCTTATGAAACTCATCATTGCCATTGCCCACGAGCGCGACAAGCACAAGCTGGCCGACGCCCTGCTGCAAAATGGACTGACGTTTACCAAACTTGGCAGCACCGGCGGCTTTCTGCGCCAGGGCAACGTCACGGTACTCATCGGCGTTGAAGACGACGACGCGCCTCGCGTCTTAGCAGTCATCAAAGAAGCCTGCTCTGCGTCCGAGAGCTACGTCAACCTGCCCGGCCAGATAGTCGGCAGTGTGCCGACATTGGGTGCGTTCGCCCCGCACCCGGTCCGTGTCGAGGCTGGAGGGGCAGTAGCCTTCGTTCTGACCGTGGACAGCTTCGAGCGGTTTTAAAACACTGAAGACGTGTTGCCTCAGTTCTTCGAGTGATTGAAAACCACTCGCTAGGCGAGGTGTCCTGCGGACGGAAGAGAAGCCGAAGAACACGCTGCCGCTGGTTTCTCCCTATCCCTCCACCCTGAGGGTGTTCACCTAGCGAGCGGTTTTTAACCGCTCAATCCTGCTTCTCCCATGCTTCAAGACATCCTCGGACAACCTTACGCCGTGCGCGTCCTCGAAAACGCTCTTCAAAACGACCGGCTGGCCGGCTCCTACCTGTTCATCGGCCCGGATGGGGTAGGGAAGGCGACGACGGCCCGGCAGTTCGCTAAGAGCCTCTGCGGAGCGACGGCGGATACCGACCCCGTGGCCCGCGCCATTGACGCCGGGACATCGCCGGACGTCCGCTCGCTCGATCCGCCCCCCTCCCACATCACCAGCATCGCGCAGATCTGGCCCCGTGCGGGTCACAAAGAGCATTTCGCCGACAATGCCATGCTCCGAGACTTGCAGTATGAGCCGATCTCGGCTGCCAAGCGCGTCTTTATCATCCATGATGCCGAGGGCCTGGGCCGGGGTGGAGCGGACGCCGGGAACAGTCTTCTCAAGACGTTGGAGGAGCCGCCGGCCTACGCCCACTTCATCCTGACCGCCTCATCGGCAGGCGGCGTCATGCCTACCATCGTATCCCGTTGTCAGGTTGTCCATTTCGGACTGCTGCCCGCCGACATGATTGAGACGACGCTGCAAACCCGTTTTGGTGTCGGCTCAGCGCAGGCGCGGTTTCTCGCGGCCTACTGCGAGGGGCGGCTGGGGCGAGCCGTGTCGCTGGCCCGCTCGCCCTCGCTTCTGGCGGGGCGTGAGAACCTGCTGGATTTGGCCCACGATCTGCTGGCGGCTCCGCCCATCAAGAGCTTCAAGCTGGGGGAAGAGTTCCGCAAGCTCGCCCCTAAGCTGAAGGCGAGTGGGGACGGCGAGGCGGGGGAGGGAGTGGGCGAGGAGAAGGCCGGGAGGGAGCCGCTGGGCCGCGCCCTGGACCTGCTGGCAACGTACTACCGGGACGTTCTATCCGTGTCGGTTCTTGGGCCTGAGCGGGCATCGCTGGTCAACGTGGACCGGCGGGAGGAGGTCGTCGGCCATGCCTCCCGCTACTCCTCCGAACAGCTTGAACATGCCCTGGCCCTGCTCCTGGACGTCAAGCAGGCCATTGAGCGCAACGCCAACAGCCAGCTTGCCATTGAAGTCCTGTTTACGCACCTGACGACGCTGACGCTAAAGGGTGTCTCCAGCGTCGGTGCTAGCGCAGGTCGTTGACCGTGTCCAAGTTCAGGAACGTCCGCCCTGCGATCTTCGGATCAATCTTGACCGCCTCAGCCATTGCCTGCTGAGCGGCCACGAGCTGACCACCCTTCCGCAAGGCGATCCCCAGATTGAAGTGTGCCCAGGCATGATCGGTTTTGAGGGAGACCGTCTGTCGCCACTCGCGGATCGCGCCCTGCAAATTGCCGGTCTTGTACAGGGCGTTCGCCAAGTTGAAATGCGCGTTGCTCATCGTGGGGGACGCGTGAACGGCGTCCTCAAACCGCTCCACGGCCGCCTCGAGCTGTCCCTCATTGCTCATGATCACGCCCAGGTTGAAGTTCGCCCAGGCGTCGCGCGGGTCCAGTCGGATGGCCTCGCGCAGTTCTGCTATAGCGTTGTCCACCAGGCCCTTCATGTACAGGGCCGCGCCCAGGTGCTGGCGCGGCTCGGCCAGCTTGGGGTTGGCCTTGATGGCGATCTGCCATTGAGCCATCGCGGCGTCTAAGTTCCCCTGCTCCTGATAAGCGATCCCCAGGCTCGTGCGCGTCCGGGCGTCCTGTGGGTCATTCACCAGAATCTCGTTGTAGTAGCCGATCGCCTCGTCGTGGCGGCCAGACTTGTACAGCACGTTCGCCAGGTTATAGCGCGTCGCGCCCAAGCGTGGGTCAATCTCGATGGCCTTCTGCCACTCGGCGACGGCTGCGTCCACGTGGCCCAGGTGGTAGAGGGCTGCCCCGAGGTTGTTGTGGGCGTAGGCATAGCCGGCGTCAATGCGGAGGGCCTCGCGCCATTCGATGGCCGCCTCGGTATGGCGCTTCATCGTGTGCAGGACCAGACCAAGGTTGTTGTGGGCCGTGGCGTCGTCCGGGCGGAACCGGATGGCGTTACGGTATGCTGACGCGGCCTCCTCCATCTGCTTGTTGTCGCTCAAGCAGTTTCCCAATGCCATGTAAATCTCAGGGTCCTGCGGCTTCGCGCGGAGCGCCTCATGAAGCTGGTTGACGGCCGCGTCCATCTGCCCCCGCGCTCGTAGGGCATCGGCGAGGGTGACGTAGGCTTGGCTATCCTGGGGGTCGCGCTGGATGGTCTTACGCCACTTCGCGATGACCGTATCGAGCTGGTCTTTGGCCTTGAGAGACGTGGCGGTCTCAAACTGGTTGGTATCGTGCCGCAGTTCAACGATCTGCTCCATCGTCGTGGCCTCCTGGGGTGTAGGATGAGTGAGACGTGAGGGCGTAGAGAATGTAGGCCTGAAAGCAGTCTTGCAAGATTCGTGCCAAGTACAAACATGGGGCCGGGAGCGAGAGAGGGGCGAGGGGATAAATCCCTCTCGCTGAATGAGCGCCCTCCGGGCGGGGCTATTCGCTGATTGTGGGTCCTCGTCTGCGCTCACCGACGGATGACTGCCCCGCCCTGCGCGACCTTTCCTAATGCGTCCGAGGCGGTTCGCCGCACCTCAGAATTGGGGTCTTTCGTGGCCGCCTCCGCCAAGCCGGCTTTTGCGGATAGGCACTCCAGGGGCCGTTCCCAGCCGACTCGCGGCTGTAAAAGAACCGACTCTGCTGCCCCGATTGCATCCTGCTGGATCTCCCAATCGTGCGCGTTCCGCGCGATCCAGGTTAGAGCAGGTAGATCGTTTGCGCTCAAACCTGTCGAGCTGTTGTAAGTGTTCCAGTAGTTGCCGTCAGCCGCAGAAGCCGCTCGGACGAGTTTATCCTCACGCGGCTTATCTACGCCATAATACTTCACCACAAAGAACGTCGGCGTCAGAAACAGCAGCATCGCGAACGTACCCGTAACGCGCATCAGCCACTTCCAGGCGGGCGGTGCCTCAATCTTAGGGCGGGGGGGTGGAAGCGCGGTGGACATACCGCAATTATACCCACCCAGCCCGCGCATTAGAAGCGCAGGAGGACTTGGAACGTGAGCCGGTGCCGGGTCTGGCCTGATGCGTCCCGTGGCACGTCGCGCAGGTACTGATACAGGGCGCGGAATGTCAGGCTGGAACTCGAGGCGTAGGTGAGGCCCAGCGACTCGCGCGACGCGCTGCTATTGCCGAGCGGGTAGACGAACAGCGACCGCGAGATGGCGGCGCTCAGGCGGCCCTTGAACCGATAGTCACCCTCGACATAGTAGCCCAGGACGCGCTGGTCGCCGTCCGCGCCGGCGACCACTTCTCCCCGAGCCGTGGTCCGGTGAAAACCATACGAGGCGTCCCCGCCGATGC
>JAYTRQ010000400.1:0-4929 GCA_043746125.1 Armatimonadota bacterium
CAGAAGATGTTCGGGATGCCCGAAGAGGGCGAGATCGAGTACAGCCAGCTCTTGTCGCTGGACCTAGCCGACGTCCGCCCCAGCGTCGCCGGCCCCAAGCGCCCACAGGATCGCATCGAACTGCCCGCCATCAAAAGTAAGTTCGAGGAGCTGCTTGCCAGCCCAAGCGCCTACAACAAGTCGCTGGCGGACCTGAACAAGAAGTTCGTTATTATGACTGGTATTGAGCACAACATCAAGCCCATCTCCGGCGGTGGCGAACAGGACATGGCGACCGCGCCGGCCGAAACGAAGCTGCTACAAACGGAGAACGACACGGCGGGGCTGACCGAGATCGAGATGATGCAGAACCGCCCGACACCCGACCGCGTGTCGGACATCCCCCAGGGCGAGTTCCCGGATGCGATGGTGGAACTGAGCCACGGCGACGTCGTCATCGCCGCCATCACGAGCTGCACCAACACGTCCAACCCGAGCGTCATGCTGGCGGCCGGTCTCCTCGCCAAGAAGGCCGTCGAGAAGGGCATGACCGTCCGCTCCACGGTCAAGACGTCGCTGGCCCCCGGCTCGCGCGTCGTCACGGCCTACCTGGACAAGACCGGACTGAGCAAGTACCTGGATCGGCTGGGCTTTCAGACCGTTGGCTACGGCTGCACTACCTGTATCGGTAACTCGGGGCCGCTGGAGCCGCACCTGGAGAAAACTATCACGAAGAACGACCTGATCGTCGCTAGCGTCCTGTCCGGCAACCGGAACTTTGAAGCCCGCGTCCATCAGAATGTCCGCGCCAACTTCCTGATGTCCCCGCCACTCGTCGTCGCGTTCGCCCTCGCCGGGACCGTAGACGTGGACATGACGCACGACCCGATCGGGCAGGACAAGATGGGCAAGGACGTCTATCTGAAGGACCTCTGGCCCTCCCCCGACGAGATCAGCGAGGCGCTCCTGACCGCGAACGACCCCGAGATGTACCAGTCCCTGTACAAAGACTTCGCCGACCAGAACCCGCTCTGGCAGGAGATCCCCAGCAGCATCGGCAAGGTTTACGACTGGGACGCGACTTCGACCTACGTGCGGGAGCCGCCCTACTTCGACCGGTTCAGCATGGAGGCGGGCGTCGCCAAGGACGTCCGGGGGGCTCGGCCGCTCGCTATCTTCGGCGATTCGGTGACGACCGACCACATCAGCCCCGCCGGGGCCATTAAGCCCTCGTCGCCGGCCGGCCTCTACTTGCAGCAGAAGGGCGTACCCGTCGAGGACTTCAACTCGTATGGTTCACGCCGAGGCAACCACCGGATCATGATGCGCGGCACATTCGCCAACGTCCGCATCCAAAACCTGATGGTGCCGGGCAGTATCGGCGGCATCACCGTCTACCAGCCGGTGAACGAACAGATGAGCATCTACGACGCCTCCCTGATCTACCGCGATCTGGGCGTGCCGCTGTTGATTTTCGCGGGCCAGGAGTACGGCACCGGCTCCTCCCGCGACTGGGCCGCCAAGGGGACGGCTTTGCTGGGCGTCAAGGCGGTCATCGCGCAGTCGTTCGAGCGCATCCACCGCTCCAACCTGGTCGGCATGGGCGTTCTCCCCTGCCAGTTCAAAGACGGCGTTTCCGCTCTAACACTCGGCCTGGACGGTACGGAGACGTTCGACCTGAGTGGCCTGGAAGACGGCCTGCGTCCGCGCATGGACGTCCGGCTGGTCATCCACCGG
The DNA here is from genome assembly GCA_043746125.1 of Armatimonadota bacterium. Classification (GTDB taxonomy): domain Bacteria; phylum Armatimonadota; class Armatimonadia; order Armatimonadales; family Capsulimonadaceae; genus JANXMY01. The sequence goes on from JAYTRQ010000400.1 coordinate 1,717, forward strand.
GCAAATGGCGAGGAGCAGGAGGTCCCATTAACCCTGCGGATTGACACGCCCATCGAAGTGGACTACTACCTCAACGGCGGTATTCTGCCCTACGTTCTGCGGCAGTTGGTGGAGGAAGATAACGTCCGCCAGGCCGGCAGCCTCTTGGACACGTTGCAGCCTCGGCCCGCTGCCGAGTAGCAGACGAGACAAAAGCCCCGTGCCAAATGGCGCGGGGCTTTTTCTTGCCTAGCTTTATGTGGCAGGAGATAAGGTGTACTTTGAGGATGAGTTGTCTAATGGCACAAGGTTTTCCCGTAGCTCAAAAAGAGCATCTAAACATTCTGCTCGCGACAGGTGAGCCGCTTGAAGAAGTAGGCGCAGGCTGCAAAGCCCGCGCCTTTCTTTATTTCACACCGCCACCGCGCCCGTCCGGGGCCGCATCTCATAGGCGCAGCCGTGGGCGGTGGGCAGGACTTTATCGGGATTGCACAGGCCGGAGGGGTTGAAGACAGCCCGCAGATCGGACATGGTCCGAAGGGTCTCGGGCGGGAACAGGAGGGGCATGTAGTCGCGCTTCTCCACCCCGATCCCATGTTCCCCGGTCAGCGTCCCGCCCAGGCCGACGCACAGTTCCAAAATCTCGTGTGAGGCGGCCATGACCCGTTCGACTTCGGCAGGGTCGCGCTCGTCAAATAGCGTGACCGGATGCAGGTTGCCGTCGCCGGCGTGGAAGACGTTGGCGATGCGGAGAGAATGCCGCCGCCCGATGTCTGCGATGGCCCGGAGGACTTCAGGCAGCTTGGAGCGGGGGATGACGCAGTCCTGGGTGACACACGAGGGAGCGAGACGGCCTAACGTTCCGACGGCCTTCTTCCGGGCGGCCCAGAGATTAGCCCGGTCTTTCGGCGTGTGCGCCTGACGGACTTCACGGGCGCGGTTCTGGTCGCACAAGGCGCGGACGCGGTCGGCCTCCGCTTCCAGGCCCGCTTCCAGGCCGTCCAGTTCAATGATGAGGATCGCCTCAGCGTCGCGGGGGAAGCCGAAGTGGAAGGCGTCTTCCACCGTCTGCAAGATGACCGCGTCCATCATCTCCAAAGCGGCCGGAACGATGCCCGCTGCCATGACGTCTGAGACGGCTTGCGTGGCATCGTCTACCGTATCAAAGATGGCAAGAAGAGTGCGGACGGCCTGCGGCTGGCGCGTCAGCCGCACGGTCGCCTCCGTCACGATGCCGAACGTGCCTTCCGAGCCGATGGCGACGCCCAGCAGATCGTAGCCGTTGACGTCTTCGGTCACATCGCCCAACGTCACGACCTCGCCGTCCGGCAGGACCATCTCCAGGGCCAGAACGTGATTGGCCGTCACGCCGTACTTAAGCGTGTGCGGACCGCCTGCGTTGTTAGCAACGTTGCCGCCCAACGTACTCGCGCCCTGCGAGGAGGGATCCGGAGCGTACAGGTAGCCGTCGGCCGAGACCGCTTTCGTCAGGGCGACATTGATAGCCCCGGCCTGCGCTCGGAGGCGGCGGTTCCGCAGATCAATGTCCAGGATGCGGTTCATCCGGGCCATCCCAATCAGAATGCCCCCAGCGCAGAGCGTCCCACCCGCAAGGCCCGTCCCGGCCCCGCGCGGCGCGAATGTGACGTTGTGGGCGGCGCAGACTCGCACGATGTCAGACACTTGAGCCGTCGTGGAAGGCAGGACCGTCGCCAGCGGCGCGGCTTTCTCCAATGGATAAGCGTCATTCTCGTAGACCGCCCGCTCACCCTTCCCGGACAGGACGGCGTCCGAGCCGACGATGCGCCTGAGTTCGTCCAGCATAAACGCTACTCCTCAACATGGGTCATCAGGAACTTGGTGTTGATCTCACCCTTGCGAAAGAAGGCGTTGGCGAGTATCCTCTTGTGGTACTCTAGATCAGTTTTGACGCCGCCGATCTCGACCTCGTCTAAAGCCCGCTGCATCCGGTTGATAGCCGCGTCGCGCGTGTGGTCCCAGACGATGATCTTCGCGATCATCGAGTCGTAGTAGGGCGGCACCTCATAGCCCGCATAAACGTGCGTATCCACCCGAACGCCCAGGCCACCCGGCAGACGCAAGGACGTGATCTTGCCCGCACTGGGTGCAAAATCGCGTTCCGGGTCGCGGGCGGTCAGCCGCACCTCAATAGAGTGCCCATCCCAATGGACCTCTCTCTGGCTGAAGTCCAGTTTCTCCCCGGCCGCAATTTTAATCTGCCACTTGACCAAGTCCACACCCGTGATCATCTCCGTAATTGGATGTTCGATCTGGAGGCGCGTATTCATCTCCATAAAGTAGAACTTGCCGTCGGGCGCGGCGATGAACTCGACCGTCCCGGCATTCGTGTAGCCCGCCGCTTTGGCGGCCTTAACCGCCGCCTCGCAGATGCGCTTGCGGACGCCGGCGTCCAGGTGAACCGCGGGCGCTTCCTCCACCATTTTCTGGTAGCGCTGTGTCTGAATAGAGCAGTCGCGCTCGCCTAAATGCAGCACGGTTCCGTGTTCGTCGGCCAGTATCTGCACCTCGATGTGCCGGAACGTGTCTATGAACTTCTCAATGTAGACGTCCGCGTTCCCAAAGCTCGACTCGGCCTCCACCTGGGCCATCTTGAGGGTTTTGGGGAACTCCTCTTCGTTCTGGACCACTCGGATGCCCCGGCCGCCGCCCCCACCCGCCGCCTTAATCATCACTGGGAAGCCGATTTTGGCCGCCACTTTAGCGGCTTCCAAGGGGTCACGCAGGGCCGTATTCGTACCGGGAACGATAGGGACGCCGGCCTTCTCCATCGTCGTCCGTGCTTCGATCTTGTCTCCCATCGTCTCGATGGCCCGGACTGGCGGGCCGATGTACTTCATGCCGATGGCGTTGCACATCTCCGCAAATGAGGCGACTTCGGCCAGGAACCCGATGCCCGGATGGACGGCGTCACACCCCGTGATAACGGCCGCACTGAGGATGTTCGGCGTGTTGAGATAGGAACCTTTACGCTCTGGCGGCCCGATGCAGACGGCCTCATCGGCAAGACGAACGTGGAGCGAGTCGGCGTCGGCTTGGGAGTAGACGGCCACGGTGGCAATCTTCATTTCGCGGGCCGCCCGGATGACCCGGACGGCGATGTCGCCCCGGTTGGCGATCAGGATTTTCTTGAACATAATGAAGTTGGCCCCGGCCTTTCGGCCGGGGCTTATGAAAAGCTCCTATTTATGAGAA
>JAYTRQ010000401.1:0-4911 GCA_043746125.1 Armatimonadota bacterium
GTCCACCCACTTCGGCCCGGACGGGCGCGGGGCGGCGGACACCCACCGGGAAGCCGTCGCCCTCGCCGTCTCCGAGGCCAAGGGGCTGATCGAGTACGACTATACGATTGGCGACGAGCCGGAGCCGCAGCCGATAGAGCCGGAGCCGCAGCCGATAGAGCCGGAGGTCACGGAAGAGGCCGAAGAACTCACCAAAGGCAAGCGAAAGCCTTAGCCTTGAATGGCCCGTGGAGGGGCAGACTAATGCCGAAATACCGAAAAAAGCCGGTCGTGATCGAAGCGACCCAATGGTTCAGGAACGGTGACCACCCCAAAGACAACTCTCGCGTTATGTACACCAGGGGAGATGACGGCTCTGACTTGATCACCGAAGGCGAGGTCGTCCGCTTGTTCCGCTCACCGGTTCGGAGCGGCGGCTCACTGTGCCAGCATTGCGGCGTTCGGATGCACGACCACGGCTGGATCGACACTCTGGAGGGCGGCCACATCGTCTGCCCCGGCGATTTCATCATTACGGGGGTCAGCGGCGAACTCTATCCGTGCAAGCCCGATATTTTCGCCTCCACCTACGACGTCGTCGCAGAGGAGTAAAACACAATGGAAGATTTAAGGGCGGAAAACACAGCGGGGGCGCCGCCGGCCCCCGCACAAAGCAACACGGGCCAAACCGGCACGGGCCAGGGCGGCGCGGCCGAAGCGCCGAACCCGATCGTCGCCGAGGCCACGGCCCCGATCCCGGCCTCCTACTTCCGGGGCGAGGCCGAGGCCCCGCCCGCTGATACGGCCGCCGAAAGGCCGGCGGCGGAGGCCCAGGGGAATCAGGGGGCTGCGCCCGAAGTAGCCCCCCACGAAGGCGAGTCCGCGCCCGCCACGGACGGCGGCGAGGGCCGCGAGAAGTTCATCCCGCGCGAGCGGTTCGACCAGGTGAACGCGCGCGCCCAGGAACTCGAGCGGCAGAACCAGCAGTCCTCCCAGGAGGCTGCCGACTGGCGGGAGACCGTCGCCCTCGGGCTCCAGTCCCCCCAGCAGCTCCAGGCGATCCGGCAGGAGGCGGCCCAGTACGGGTTCGCCGACGCCGGATCGTACGTGGAGGCGGTCCAGGCCCAGCAGCGGGCGCAGGCCGAGATGCAGGAGATCAGCGACCGGCCCGACCTGACCGACGAGGCCAAGCGGGAGCTGATCGGCGCGAAGCAGCTCAACCTCCAGACCCAGCAGCAGCTCCTGCTCACCCGCCAGGCCGTCGCGCAGGTCAACCAGCGCGAGCAGCAGGCCGCCCAGCGCCAGGTGGAGGAGGCGATCACGTCGGCGCGGCAGGAGTGGGGCGTCAAGGAGCTTCCGAAGGAGTTCGAGGCCATCCTGCGCGAAACGCCGCCGCACATGATCCAGACCGTGAAGGCGGCCGTCAAGGCCATCCTCGACGAGCGCGGCAGGAACGCGGTCGCCGAGTACGCCGCCGCCAAGGACGGGGACCGCCGAATCGTCCCGCCCGAGGGGCGGGGCGGGTCCGCGCCGCCGGCGAGCGCCGCACCCGCCCAGGACGTCAGCAAGTCGTCCTGGGCCAGCCTGCTGACGCCGGGCAGGCGGAGCTGAGACCGAGAGGCCCGAGACCGAGAGGCCCGGGACCGGAAATCTTGGGCCCGAGACCGGACAGACGGAGCGGGGAGAGACGAAGTGAGACTTCTGGGTGGAGCCGGAAGCAGACGGGACCGGGGGCGTGACGCCGTGCCCCCCGGCCCAATCCTGGTTACGTTTTCCACCCAAAAGGACACCGCGCTATGGCCTCGCCCTTCGACCCGAATGCCATGACCCTCTCCGAGTACGCGGTCGTCTCCAACGACCCGCTCGTGAAGAAGATTACCTTCTCCCTGCACAAGACCATGAACGCCGTGCAGGACATCCCGTTGCTCGACCGCAAGACGTTCATCCAGAACGGTACGCGGTTCATCGACAACCTGCCGGGCGTGAACTGGGGGCAGCTCAACGCGCCGCCCACCATCACGCGCGGCAAGCCGACCCCGTTCCAGGAGCAGCTCTACCTGGTCCGCAACCAGTTCCAGGTGGACGCCAAGTTCATCGACGAGCAGAACGCCATCACGAACCCCCTCGACCTCCAGATCGAGGCGTGGATGGAGAGTTTTGCGTATGACTTCAACACGAAGTTCATCAACAACGCCCACGACGGGGCGGCCGGCCACGACAACAACGCGATCCTCGGCCTGCGCGCCCGGCTCGACAACCCGGCCCAGTACGGCATCAACCCCGAGATGAAGATCTCGGCGGGCGGCATCGACCTGTCCCAGTCGGGCCTGACCCAGTCCACCGCGAACACCTTCCTGACGCTCGTGCAGCAGGTGCTCGACTACATGAACGCCCCCGAGGGTGAGGGGGTCGTGTTCTACGTCAACGACTTCCTGAAGCGCCGGTTCGAGGCCGCGATCCGCATCCTGGGGGCCGGCGGCGGCTTCTCGATGGACAAGGACGCCTTCGACCGGGGGATCATCAAGTATAAGTCGGCCACGATCCGCGACGTCGGCCGGCGCGTGGACCAGGTGACGCGCGTCATCCTGCCCACCGAGGACGTCAACGGTAACGACGCGGTGAGCAACTACACGTCGCTGTACGCCGTCAAGTACGGCACCGACAGCTTCGCCGGCTGGCAGTGGGAGCCGCTGAAGCCGAAGCCCCTCGGCCTCGACCCGACGAACGGCGTCGCCTATAACACGGTGATCGACTGGGGCATCGGGCTTTTCCAGGTGCACAACCGCGCCGTCGGCCGGCTCTACGGCGTGAAAATATCATAAACCGAGATCTTCACGCCCGCCCCAGGACCTCCGCCCCAGGACCTCCGCCCCAGTTTTACTGGGGCAGAGGCCGTCACTCCAGTAAAGGAACACGCCCGTGCCCCTAGACGCCATGCTCGCGCTCGCCCCCGTGACAACCGCCACGGCCTCCGGCAGCCACGCCGCCCTGGACCTCAAGACCAACCCCTCCACGCCCCGGCGCGGCCTGAAGGCAACGGTCCAGTATTCCGCCGCCGCCAACGCCTCCGGCTCAAACAACGTCTTCTTCCAGATCGACCACAGCCCGGACGGCATCAACTGGTACCCGCTCGCCCTCCAGATCGAGAATCCGGCCGGCGCGGGCACCCAGGGCCTCGCCCTGACCGCGGTCGCCCAGGCCGGCGAGCTGCACCTCTCGTTCGAGGGCGCGTCCCGCTACGTCCGCCTGACCCGCACCATCCAGGGCGCGGGAGTCTCGCCGACGATCACCTACAGCGCGAACGTCTCGCCCGGCCGCCCGTAGCGGCCATACTTCCGCTTCCGCCTCCCCCGTTGTCGCCAATTGGGGAGGCTTCCCCCTGTCCCCGGCTAGGCACTCCACTGCCGAACGCGCGGCGCCCCGCCCGCACCGCCGGGGGCTTCAACGACTTCCGGGGCAGCCCGTGGAGGGGCAACGATTTTGGCAAGCAAGAATAGTAATTCCGGGAACCGGCAGGGCCTCAGCGGGCGCGAGCGCCGCCTGGTCATCAACGCCATCGCCGGCACCGCCTACATGATCCTGAACGCCTTCAAAACGTTCCAGGCCGGCGGCTTCCCCGCCCAGTTCACCGCCGCCGTCGAGGGCCTGGCCGTCGTGTCCGATCAGATGGTCGGCGACGTGGACGCCCGCAACGAAGTCATGCAGCGTCTGGCCGAGGCGGTCAACCCCAGCCCGGTCAGCATCAGCACCGCGCCGGTCGGGTCGGGGGCGAACGACTGACCATGCCAATGACCCGCGCACAGATCAAGGGGAGCGCCGTGGACCTCCTAGGGGAAGACGCCGGGCAGGGCACCGCCGGTGACCGCATGATGCTCATGGACACCTGGCTCAACACGTCGGCCGACGAGATCGCCCGCGCGACCGACTGCTACTACGGGTCGGTCAGCCTGGACGTCACGGCAGGGGTGCCGCTGTACTCGGCCCCGCAGGTCTACAAGGTCAAGGCCGCCACCTACGTGCTGGCGGACCGCTCCGTGCGCGAGCTTTCCATGACCACGCCCGCGGCCCTCGACGCCCGCTCAGGCGCCTGGCGGACGGCCCCGAACGCGCCGCCGTCCTTCTGCGCCGTGGAAGGCGCGAACCTACTGCGGCTGTACCCCGCCCCGGACTCTTCGAGCCTCATCAACGCCTACACCGATCTCGCCGTCTCGTCCGACGGCCTGTTCACGCTTTCCTCGGCCACCCGGCCGTTCCTGCCCACGGACGCGGGCCTGACGCTGCGCGTCCCGCCGAGCGCCCCCGCCGGCTTCGTGCCGGGCAGCTACACGATCCTGTCGGTCAATGCCGGCGTGGCGACGCTGAACGCGCCCTGCGGCGCGGGCGGCGGCACGGGCGGGGCGGCCGCCCTCTCGGCCGGCGGCCTGACGGTGGAGGGCTTTCTCGTCCCCGCCGACTCGTGGCCGCTCGCGACGTCCCTCTGCCCGCTGCCGGACCGGGCGCACATGGCGGTCGTGTGGCGCGTGGCGAAGTACCGGACCATCCAGTTCCCGACCAAAGACAACGTCGCCCGCATCCCCCTGATTGACGCCGAGTACAGGCGGCAGTTGACGCTCCTGGAGGCCGAGGCGCATCGCATGAGCGACGCCACGGGCTTCGGCGACGCGCCCCGCGGGCGGCAATTCGGCGGATATTAGAGTTACTTCGGCGGATATTAGAGTTCGACCGGGAAGGCCTTTCGCCATGCGTCCCCGCCGGATGATCCTTCCCGTGGCGTACGTCCTGTCGGCCTGCGGACGAAGCTTCACCCTCCTCACCGGAAGCGGCGAAGTGCGGACCGTGTGCCACACGCCCAAACGCCGCGACCCGCCCGCGCTGCCCGGACAGGGCTTCGGCGTGCCGGCGGACGGCGACGTGGTGCGGCTGATCCGCGAC
>JAYTRQ010000402.1:0-4909 GCA_043746125.1 Armatimonadota bacterium
CCGGCCATGAGGAGCCGCTGCCCGGCCACCAGACCAGTGGCGTCAATAGAGAGTCCAGCACCCGTGAAGGCCGCCGTGCCCGTCAGGTCCTGAAGAGGCTGCGCCAGGATCTTCTTATTGGAGGCCAGGATGGAGACGTGCCGCACAGCCAGGTGGCCGGACAGGTCCAGCGGCAGGCCGGGCGCGGGCTTGGAGGCGAGTTTCGCGATAGATACGTCCACATCCGCCCGGCCGGCCGTGATCTTCGCCTGCGGGAAGGCTTTAAAGTAGGCCGCCCAATACGCCGCGTCGGCATCCCCGACGATCACGTGCCCCCGGTACCGGCCCGTCCCCTGCCGCGAGACGTCGCCGGTCACGGCCAGGGACGCGAAGCGGACGCCCGTACCGCGCCCCCGGACGTCGAAATAGACGGTCCGCACCGAACCCAGGTCCGCCGATCCCTCGACGTTCGAGAGCGTATTCAGGGCGGGCCTCAGTCCGACGTTGGCCGGGGCCTGGAAGTCGCGGAACCGCAGCAACCCTTGATGCACGATGACCCGCCCGACGAACGGCTTGCTCTTCTTGGTGGACTTGGGCTGAAGCAGATCGCTGAAGTTGAACTGGTTTCCCGAAAGCCGCTCGACCAGCACCGTTGGCTGGTCCAGGGTGACATCCCCAATGGCGTGGGCGGCGTTACCGCTGTCAAACAGCAAAGCGTGTAGATCGTAATCCACCGTCAGCCGCCGGGCGGACAGGCTGGCCTCGCCATTCCCAGCCGTGAATGTGGCCTTGTTGGAGATGGCGACGTCGGTCAAGACCAAGGCACCTCGCCTGCTGAAGTCGGCTCCGCCGATGCGGACCTCGTGCCCCGTCTGCCGGGTCAATTCAGACTCGGCTATGGGGACGAGGTTGGCGCGGAGCAGGTGGTAGACCGAGCGGAAGTAGAAGCCGGAGGCAACCGCGAGGGAGAGCAGCGGGAGGGTAGCGAGGCCACGCCCGGCCCATCGCGCGCCCGCGGGGAGTCTTAGGGGCCTTCGGGCTAGGAGTTTTCGTGAGGGTCGTTCGTTCATGCGGACTTTGGCCCCCGGCCCCCCTCCTGGGGGGCTTAGGGGGCAGTATTTGCCGCCTTCAACGCCAGGAATCGGTCGCTGAACTCCTTGGCGTTGTAGGACGACCGGATGAACGGGCCGCTGGCAACGAACAGGAAACCCATCGCCTCACCGATCTCTTTGTACTCGGCGAACACGTCGGGGTGGACGTACTCCACCACGTCCAGGTGCTTCTTGCTCGGCTTGAGATACTGACCGATGGTGACGGCGTCCACGTCGTGCGCCTTCAGGTCTTCCAAAAGCGAAATGACCTCGGCCTTGGTCTCGCCTAGGCCGACCATCAGCCCGCTCTTGGTGTAAATCTCAGGGTCCTGCGCCTTGACGTACTGCAAGAGCTGGAGGGAGCGGGAGTAGCGGGCCTGCGGGCGCACCTGACGGTAGAGGCGCGGGACCGTCTCAATGTTGTGGTTGAAGACGTGCGGCTTTGCGTCAATGACGGTCTGTACGTTCGCTTTGTTCCCCAAAAAGTCCGGCGTCAGCACTTCAATGATCGTGTCCGGCAGCAAAGCCCGCAGCCAGCCGATAGTCTCAGCGAAGTGATGTGACCCGCCATCGGGCAGTTCGTCCCGGTTGACGCTCGTGACGACCGTGTGCTTGAGGCCCAGCGCCTGCGCCGACTCGGCCACCTTGCGCGGCTCATCCGGGTCGAGCGGCCCGCCTTTACCGGTCTTGACCGCGCAGAAGCGGCACGACCGGGTGCAGGTATCGCCGAGGATCATAAACGTCGCTGTCTTTTTGGACCAGCACTCGCCTAGGTTGGGGCAGCGGGCTTCTTCGCAGACAGTCACCAGCCCGGCCCGCCGCATCAGTGCCTCGACCTCTCCGATCTCCTGCCGCCGTGGCAGCCGGATCGTCAGCCATTCCGGGATACGCCGATTGACCATCGGCCGGTCTAGTCCGGCTCCCCCATCGGGCCCGGTGGGGCCATTGTTGAGGGCACGGGGGGACAGGACTTCAAGTTGAATCAGTTCAGCCATAAGTTCACGCTTTCTGATAACTATTATAGCCTTTTGCGAATTGCAAAGTCAACGACTCTCCCGCCATGTTCCATTTCCCGCCCGAACGGGTATTCTTGAGTACCAAAGCTTACGCAAAAGGAGACTTTTTACATGGCACTCGGTTCCCTTCTGGATATGGTCAAAGGCGCGATCGGCAACCACGCGGACCAGCCCGGCAACAACTTTGACTCGGGCGGATTGATGAGCACAATCGAGGGGCTGTTCGGACAGCATGCCGCCAATACGGGGCAGGTACTGCCATCGTCGCAGGACCCCTACGGCGATCCCGCAAACCAGGACGGCGGCAACATCCTATCGTCGTCACAGGATCCCTACGGTGATCCCGCGAACCAGCGGTAAGGGTGCGGGGAGAAAGGCCGCAGGTTGCGTGTCAGCCTGCGGCCTTTTCGTGTCTCAAGGAAGTGCAAAGTATGGACGTGATCGTGATTGGGGGCGGCGTCGGGGGATTGTCGGCGGCCATCGGTCTGGCCGCGCGGGGCGCACAGGTCACCTTACTAGAACAGAACGCCTCGCTCGGCGGCAAGCTGAACGTGTGGGATCGGGACGGCTTCACGTTTGACACCGGCCCGCACGTTCTGACCATGTTGTGGGCGCTGGAAGAGGTCTTCGCGGCGGCAGGGCGGAAGCTCTCGGACGTCCTGCCCTTGGTTCGCTTGGACACGGTCTGCCGGTATCACTTTGAGGGCGGCGGGACGCTGGACGCGCCGGGCGATTCTGACCAAGCCGCCCAGGCCGTCGCCCGCTTCGCACCGGGTGAGGAGACCGGCTTCCGTCGCTTCCTGGACTACGCCCGGCGCGTCTCGGACGCGACAACGGACCCATTTCTGCGGCAGGACTTCGGCGCACAAGTCCGCGGCATTCCAACGCCTACCCAGTGGAGGCAACTCGGCCAGTTTTTGGCACTTAAGCCCTGGCGGACAATGCGGGACGTCGTCCGGGAACACTTCCAGGATCCGCGCCTTCGCCAGGTGTTCGAGCTATACGCCCTCTACAGCGGTTCGCACCCCGCCCGCGCGTCGGGCATCTTCGCCACCGTCGCCGACGTCCAGTGGCGGCAGGGGACGTTCTACATGCAGGGCGGCCTGTACCAACTGGCTCAGGCTTTGCGCGAGGCGGCAGTTTCGGTCGGCGTTACCTTCCAGAACAACACCCGCGTTACGGAATTGCTTGTCACAGGCGGACGGGTCCGGGGCGTGGCGACGGCGGCTGGTGACCGGCTCTTTGCGGATACGGTCGTCTGCAACGCCGACTGCCTGCAAGCGCTGACGACGTTGGTCCCACCGACGTCCCGGCGGGCCTGGACGGAAAGGCGCGTCGCCAAGATCGAGCCCAGCACGTCGGCGTTCCTGCTCCTGCTCGGCGTCCGTGGAGCGTACCCACAGCTCGCTCACCATAACTCGTTCTTGGCCGCCGATGGCGAAGCCGAGTTTACGTCCATCTTTGACCACGCCCGGCCCGCGGAAGACCCCACCGTCGGCATCGCCTGCCAATCGGTCACAGACCCCTCCAAAGCGCCGCCGGGACATTCCAACCTGTTCGTGATGACCAACCCCCCGGCCCTCAGTGACCGCTTTGACTGGCGGACGGAGGCCCCACGCTACCGAGAACTAGTGCTGACCAAGCTGGAACGGATGGGCCTCACGGGCTTGCGGGAGCGCATCGTCGTGGAGCAAGTCTGGACGCCGCTCGACCTGCAAAGCCGCTACGGCGCATATCGCGGGGCCATCTATGGCTTGTCGTCCAACGGCTGGCGGCAGGGCTTCCTGCGACCGCCCCAGGTCTCACCCGACGTTCGCGGTCTGTACTTCGTCGGCGGCAGCACCCACCCCGGCGGCGGCGTCCCCCTCTGCGCTTTGTCGGGGACGAATGTGGCGAGGAAAATTGCGGGGGATTAGGAAGTGTCGCCCCCCCGCCCCAATTCTGGTGAGCCAGAAAAGGAACATGGGAAGAGGAGTGAAGGGGCACAGGCAAGAGGGCGCAGCAAGCAGCGCCCCTATGGGTCCTACTCCAGCTCCCCAGAATTGGGGCGGGGGGCGACTAATGCCGCATTAAACCCGCAACGACCGCCGCAATCAAGCCGACAACGTTAATCAGCGCGAACAGCCCGCCCGATATGATGCCCACCCAGGCGTGTGTCCTGCCATGCACCTCGGGGTGTTCTCTGTAGAGCTTTAGGCCGCGCAGGCCCAGCACCACGGCAGTGATCCCCATGGGAATCGCCAGGCAGGGGATGATGGAGAAGATGCCCAGGTAATAGGACGTCAGGGCATTGCCGTTCTTGGTCGGGATCAGCCTGCCCAGCGTGTTGTCCGCCGCAGCAGGGTAACCCGGAGAGGGCTGGACGTAGCCGCCCGGCGGGGGCGGCCAGGCGGCCAGCAGACTCGTCCCGCAGTGGGGACATTGCTGGAGGGAGGTCAGGTTCGGAGCGCCACAGCGCGGGCAGTTTGGCACGATGGGAGGCGGCGGGGGTGGGATGCTCATGGGGGTGTCAGCTTTCTTTCCGGCGGGCAAGGACGAGATGCCGTACGGTCGGCTCCCCGGCTTCGGGTAACGGAATGGGGGCAGGCTGGCTCAGGCGCAAACCCAGCCGGCGGGCGACGGGCACGGCGTCCACCATCTCCTCGGAGACACTCGCGCCCTTGAAGGCCACAGCCGTGCCGCCCGGCCCAACGAACGGCGCGAGCCAGGGCAGTAGCTTCGCTAGCGGGGCAACCGCGCGTGCTGTGACGACGTCAAACCGCCCAATAAGTTCGGGCCGTTTCGCCGCGTCTTCCGCCCGCGCGTGGACCGTCTGGACGTTGG
>JAYTRQ010000403.1:0-4899 GCA_043746125.1 Armatimonadota bacterium
GCCGCCCGAAGTCTTGCGCTGCTTGCCCAGCACCTGCGCGTCGGGGACATCGGCGCGGAGCGGGTTCCAGGCGGACACGACGATCTCGTTCGCACCCGGTCTGAGCGCCCTGGTGACGTCGAAGTCGAAGCCCGTGTACCCGCCCCGGTGACCGCCGACGGCCTGACCGTTGACGGCGACGGTCGAGTCCCAGTTGACGGCCCCGAAGTGCAGCAGGACGCTCTGCCCTTTCCAGGCGGCGGGGACGGTGAACGTCCGCCGGTACCAGAGCCGCCGGTCGGTCGGGCTGGGCTTGCCGACGCCGGACAGGGGAGCCTCGTACGGGAACGGTACGAGTATCTTGCCGTCAAAGGCAACGGGCGGAGCCGTGGCGGCGCTGTCGGTCAGGCCATACTCCCACGGGCCGTTGAGGGACTGCCACCGGGCGCGGGTCATCTGCGGGCGCGGGTACTCGGGCAACGGCGCGGTGGGCGAGACGTCTTTGGCCCAGCGGGTCGGCAGGCTCCCGCCGGAGGGGGTCTGAGCGGCGGCGGGCACAGCGGCCGTAAAGCCGCTCAGGACGAGTAGGGCGATTGGCAGAAGGCAGTTGAGGTTTTTCATGGGCTGGCTGTCAGTTTCAGCGATGCGGACGTCAAGCCCAGCGCGGAAGCCGTCAGCGTGATCGGGCCGGGCCGCTCACCCGCGCCGACGATGACCAGGCATTTGCCATTGAAGGCGGAACGCTGCGCTGCCTGGTCCGGCTCGTGGCAGCTTGGATCGCCGTTACCAACGCCCGCCACGTGGCCCGCGCCCGTCACCGTGAACGAGACCATGTCGCCGGCCGTGGGCACGAGGCGGCCCTGCACGTCTAAAACGTCTACCTCGATCATCGTCAGGTCCTCGCCGTCCGGCGTGAGTTTGGTCCGGTCCGTCGAGAGGCGCAGGGAGGTGGGAGCGCCCGCCGTCTCCACTTTATCGGTTGCCGTCACTTTACCGGCGGTATCGTAGCCCCGCGCTTCCAATGTGCCGGGTGCGTAGGGCACGGACCAATTCACGTGGCCGTTGCGGGGCATGTCTTTGGCGCCCAAACTGGCCCCGTTCAGGAACAGCTCGACGCGGGCGGCGTTGGCGTAGGCCCAGACGTCTATCGGCTGTCCCTCTTTGCCGGCCCAGTTCCAGTGGGGCAGCACGTGGACGATGGGCTTGTCGCCCCAGACGGCCTGGTAGTAGTAGAAGCCGTCTTTGGGGAAGCCACACTGGTCTAATATCCCGAAGTTGGAGTTGACGTCGGGCCAGCCGAAGGGGGTCGGCTCGCCCTTGTAGTCGAAGCCGGTCCAGACGAAGCCGCCGGCCACGTAGGGCCGGTCGGCGATGGGCTGCCAGCCCGCCTCAGCCGTCTGCGCCCACGGCGGGGCGTTGACGTCATAGGCGTCCACGTAGCCCTTGGCCTGGAGGCCCACGTACCGGTCCCACTTCTCCGTCGCGTAGATCCCGCGCGTGCTGACCGTGCTGGCGGTCTCGCTGCCGAACAGCGGCTGGGCGGGATGGGCCTTATGGAACCAGTCATACGCGCCGGGCGAGTAGTTAATCCCCTGGATGTCCTCCACGCCGCTGATGCCGTTCAGGGTGTCGTACCCGCCGTTCATGGCGCACGTCACCAGCCGGGTCCCGTCCACGGCATCCACCGCCTTCTTCATCGCGGCGAAGATGCGCGCCCCGGCGGGGTCGCCCTGGTGACCCTCCTCATTGCACATGGACCAAAGGATGACGCTAGGGTGGTTGCGGTCCCGCAGAACCATGCTCTGGACTTCGTGCAGGTCGGCGTAGGGCGTGTTCGCGGGGGCTTTGCCTTCTTCCGTGTCGCCCAGGTGCCGGTTCTCGACCATGACCAGCATTCCGAGCTTGTCGCAGGCGTCCAAAAGTTCCGACGTCGGCGGGTTGTGGGACATCCGGTAGGCGTTGCTGCCCATCTCCTTGAGTTTCTTGACGCGCCAGTACAGCAGGCTGTCGGGCATGGCGACGCCGACGCCCGCGAAGTCCTGGTGGTTGCAGGTGCCCTTGATCTTGACGGGGACGCCGTTGAGGAAGAAGCCCTTTTCGGCGTCGAAACGAATGGTGCGAATGCCGAAGCGGGTGTCGGTCGAGTCCAAAACATGGAAGCCCTGCCGAATCTCAGTGTGTAGGGTGTAAAGCGTCGGTTTCTGGATGGACCAGAGGATTGGGTGAGAAATCCTCGTCTGCTGCTCAACCAACGTTGGCACTTTAGAGACTTGTAGGAGATCTGCGGCACTGGCAACGATGTGGCCCCCGGCGTCCCGTATGTAACAAACGATTCGTGGCAACTCCATCGGCGAAGAGGGAGTGTCCATGAAAGGCTTGGGCGCGTCGACGGTCGTCTTTATGGTCACGGTAGCGGGGGCGACCGGCTGACCAGGAACAGGCTCCGGCATTTGGGTCGTCACAAACGTCCCCCACGGCGCGACGTGAACGGGATCGGCGACGTTCAGCCAGACGTGGCGGTAGATGCCGCCGCCCTCGTACCACCAGCCTTCCTCGTGCTGCGGGCTGACCTGCACAGCCAGGACGTTCTTCGCGCCATAACGCGCCGCCCGGCTGACGTCGAACCGGAACGGGGTGTAGCCGCAGGGGTGTTCGCCCAGAAACTGTCCGTTCAGGTAGACCTTGCTTTCCCGGTACGCGCCGTCGAAGTCTATCCAAAGCGCCTTGCCCTTGTCGGAGAGGGGCAGGGTGAACGTCTTGCGGTACCAGGCGGGGGTCGGGATGAGCGAGCCGTGGCTCGCATCACCTTTGGGCGTGAACGTGCCCTCAATCACGTAGTCGTGGGGCAGATGCACAATGCGCCAGCTTTTGTCGTTGAAGCCGGGCTGGGACGGGTCGGAGGAGGCGGACGGAGCGATTTCGAGCGTGACAGACCCGGCAATTCCCCCACCCCCGGCCGTGTTCTCCACCAGCACCGAAACGACGTTCGGCCCATTCGTCTTCCAGGCGCTGTCTAAAGGCACGTCAAACGGGTCATTCCAGACCTCGTGGTGGACAAGCAGCTTACCGTTGAGGTAGACGGTCGCGTTGTCGTCCACCGAGTCGAAGTGCAGGAGACGGCCCGGCCCGCGCAGGCCCGGCAGGGTCGCCCGATACCAGGCGAAGCCGGGCTTGCCGCCGAAGACGTCCGGGCCGGGTGCGGCGACGTCCTTCCAGTCCGCGCCCGCCGTATCGGCGTCCGGGGCGGTCACGAGGGCCGCCTCAGACGCCTGCCCGGCCCGCCAGCGCCAGGCCGCGACGGGGGTCGCATGGTTCAGGGCGATGGGCGCGACAGGATGGAAGCGCCAGTCGGCATCCATCAGGACGTGCTGCCGGGGCGAAGGCGCGGCGGCGCGGAGGATCGGCGCGAGGGCGAGCAGGGCAAGCGCAGCGACGAGGAGAGACCGAAGGAACTTCATAGCGGACGTGCCTTTCCGGGTGGGGTGAGGAGTGATCTTGGCGGCGCGGCAGGAACGCGCAAAAGAAAAAGAGGCCCACGCGGGCCTCTTTCGAGATGGAGGGTCTGTTTTCCTGCCGCGCGATGAGGGAGGACACGGGCATGAGGGAGGACACGCAGGTCCTCCCCTACGGAGACGCCCGTGGGCGTAGGGGCGCACCTGCGTGTGCGCCTTCTCTGCCCCGTGGGGGGTCACTACAGGAACAGGAAGGGCGGTCACGAGGGGCCGCCCTATGGGGGCTTACTTCACCGTGTCGTCGTGGTCGTGTGCGACGTCCGGGTCGGCGGGGGCCGCGCCCATCAGGCCGCTGTCCATGTCGCCCATCATCATGGTCGCGGCGTGCTCACTCTGGCTCCGGCGCTCCTCGGGCGACAGCAGGGCCGCGCAGGGCGTCCCGAACTTGGGCCGGGCAAACGGCAGGTGCGTGTCGCCTCGCGCCAGGACGTGCAAACCGTTCGTCATGCTGGTGATCGGGTCCACGGCTTCCGAGCGGTGCGGGTCACCGGCGGGCACGTCCGCGCCCCACTGCGTGAATGAGCGGGCGTTGCAGTAATGGGAGACGAACGAGCGGCGATACCGGTCTGTCGTCCAATTCTTTTTGGAGCGGTGCAGGACGTGTCCGTTGAAGAATACGACGTCGCCAGCCCGCGCGGGAACCAAAACCTGTGGGTATTTGTCGGCGATCTTGGACAGGTCGTTCTTCTCGTCGTCCGGATCGCTCACCCCGCTGACGTACTGGATGTGGTCCAAATCACGCTGCCCGAACGCATTGTAGCCCAGGTTCGCATGGGGCGGATAGATCGGCTCTGTTCCGCTGCCCAGAGCCATCCACATGGCCCCGTTCTGTTCGTCGGTGTCGTCAATGGCGATCCACGCGCCGCACAGGGTGTCCGGGTGGGTGGGGATGTAGAACCGGTCCTGGTGCCAGCCCTGTCCGGGCTTGCCGGGGGGCTTCAGAAACAGCATGGTCTGGAGCGCCAAGACGTCCGGCCCGATGATGGACTCCAGGACGTCCAAAACGCGCGGGTGCAGCATATACCGCTCGTGCAGTTCGAGCTGCCGGTGCAGCATGTGGATCCGTAGGAAGTATTGGGCCTTCTCATCAGGTGACAGGTGGGCAGGCGGGGCTTCCAGGCCCTGCACGGCGACGCCGTGTTCGGACTTGTCGCCTTTGCTCACCTGCCGGTTCTGTTCCGGCAGACGCCCCTGCATCAAGTCGTCCGTGTGCTGACGCAGTTCGGCGACGTCTTCGGGTGAAACGAGATTGCGGACGACGAGAAATCCGTCACGCTTGAACTTGATATACTCTTCGACGGAGACGTGGTAGCGGTCGGGCCGTTCGGCTACGGCGACAACGGCCTCGGTGGTAGGTTGGGGGCGGTCAAGTGTCACGGTCATGGAGAAGCTCCTTGCCTGCGAGTGA
>JAYTRQ010000404.1:0-4896 GCA_043746125.1 Armatimonadota bacterium
CTTACGATCAAGTCTGCGGTCAAAATAGTCCGCGTCAAGACGGAGGCGATACAGCCGCAACGCCGTGAGCGCAATGGCTGTGCGACGCGCCTCCGAGAATTGTGTCAGGTTCTCAACGATCAGTTCCGCGAGTTCCGCGTGAGCGGGTGTCTGCCGGTTCATGCGGAAGGTAACCCCGCTCCGCGCCAGTTCGTACGTCAGCAAACAGAACGCCGCGTAGTAAAAACGACTGACGCTGCTCCGGTAGTGCTTCAGACCGTACAAGTCGCGTCCCGCGCGGAAGTTCTCTTGCCCGATCTCCTGCCATGTCGCCATGATTGGCCCTCCTTAGTCTGCCCACGCTTCCCTGCGAACGACTTTATAGCGGCTCCCGGCTCTTTTCGCAGCCCGTCCACCAGGCCACCGCTAGCCCTGCAACGATCCCGACCAGGACGAACAGGGCCAGGTTGACGAGCAGGTTCTTGACGGTGTCCAGACCTAGCTTCTCCGTAATGGCGTTGTAGACGGTCCAGAGCGCGTAGTTGCCAGCGCCGACGAGAAGCCCGACGGTCAGGCCCCGCGCCAGCCGCTTTGTGACCACGCCCCAGAGCAGGCCGATGAGCGGGGCGGCGACTAAAACGACCACCATCAGCAGGTACGCCTGCCGCTCGTCAATCAGCTCTTTCATGGGCAGTTATTAGATGCCGCGCGTGCCACGGGCCATCGCGATCCGACCCGTGCGGACCAGTTCGCGGATGCCGTAGGGTTCCAGCAGCTTCTCAAAGGCGTCTATCTTGTCATTGCCGCCAGTCAGCTCGATGACGAAGGTCTTGTCCGACATGTCTATAATGCGGCCTCGGAAGACCTCCATCAGTTGCAGCAGGGCCGTCCGGTTCTCCACGGCCGCATTAACCTTGATCAACGCCAATTCACGGGCGACGATCGGGATATTGATATAGTCCTGCACCTTGGAGACGTCAATCAGCTTGTGGAGCTGCTTGGTGATCTGCTCGACCTCCTGCTCGTCCCCGTTGACGACCAGGGTCATGCGCGAGACTTCCGGGTTCTCCGTGATGGACACGGCCAGGCTCTCGATGTTGTAGCCCCGGCGCGAGAACAGGCCGGACACGCGCGAAAGGACTCCGGGCTTGTTGTCCACCAGGACCGTAATAGTGTGCTGCTGCAATGCGTCGTCGCTCCTTATAATACTTGCCGTCCGTTCGTCTATTGGTCACGGACCTATGACCCTCAAACCCATCACGTCCGCAACGCCCTGTTCCACTCTGGCAAAGTCTTCCGCCGACATCACGCCCAGAACTTTCCGAACGTCTATCCTATCCACCGTGACGACAATGCCCCGCACGGCGGACGGAAAGGCCAGCCCGGCATCCACCCAGTCAATCAGCACGACATCCCCTGCACGAGAGGGCGGGTTCAGGTTGCTTGTGATGGCCGCACCGATCAGTTTGATTCCGCCTTGGTTGTAGGCTTCCGTGCTGAGGACGACGACAGGCCGGGCCTTGCTGCCGAGGCCGCCGCTAAATACTACGTTCGCGAGGATAACGTCGGCGCGAGAGTAGGCGATCCTCATAGGGTGTCATAAACCGCATCTTGGTCATTGTCCCAGATCTCTTGCAGGGTACGCATAGACGCACCCTTCCACTCGGCGAACTGCGCCCTCTCCGCCTCATCCTCGCCACGCAGGAACGTGATGATGACTTCTTCCTGGTCATAGCCTTCCACCGGCTCGACGGGGCGAGCGACCCCATCTACAAAACGCCCTTTCACGGATAACATGGTGTGACTACCTCAAGGAATGTATGAACCGGCGTCAGATTTATCATCAGTGTCACAGGTTGTTCGCCTCAGAAACCCTCGGAAGGCAGGTCTCCAGGGTGTTAATGACAGGCTTATCTTTGGGGCGGACTTTGCCGTAGGTAGACTTCCGCCTTGAGCTTATTGAAGTACTTTGAAAGGCGCTCACCGGTTTCCGTCCACAAGAACTCGCCTTCTGGACAATACCTGCGGCAGCCCGCGCAGAAAGTAGTGCCGTCATACAGAAAAGGGTTCACCAAATAACTTCGGATGATCTCCTCAGGCATTCCGGTACAGGCGCCGCATTTCTCGTGGCGGTAGACTTGCGGCACGCCCTCCAAACTCTGATAAAGGCGCTGCTCTGGCGGCAGAGTCACGTGTTCCACTTGCTGTCCATCGGAACGCAAGCGCGTATGCTGCGCTTCATGTCCTGCGTAGAACAGGAAAAATACGTTCCGATGGCAGTACGGGCAGTGTCGCCACATAGCGTCGCCTTACCCCAACAACTCCTGCGGCTGGCCCCCTGCGACGGGCTGTAGTTCGCGCTCGGTCTTCTCACCCTCCCGCGCAGGCCGCGCATGGTCGTCGGGCATATAGGTCTCACTGATCATGTAATTGTCCAAAGGCATCATCTCCGGCGGGCGCTTAACGACCATGTCCCGGATGGTGCCGCCCGACTTGATCATCGGGTAGACGTTCTCCTCTTTGGCGATGCGGAAGTCCAAGACAGTCGGGCGGTCTGTGACACTCATGGCCTCTTCCAGAGCCGCCGTGACCAGGCTGGGGTTGGAGCAGCGGATGGCGTGGGCGCCGTAGGCTTCGGCCAGCTTGATGAAGTCCGGGGAAGCTTCCAGGTCCACATGCGAGTATTTGGAGTCCCAGAACAGCTCCTGCCACTGGCGGACCATACCCAGAAACTGGTTGTTCAGGATGCAGATCTTGATCGGCAGCTTGTAGATGGTCGCGACCATCCGCTCCTGAATGCACATCTGAATGGAGCCGTCGCCGGACACGCAGAAGACGGGCTTGTCGGGAGCACCGAACTGCGCCCCGATAGCGGCGGGCAGGCCGAAGCCCATCGTGCCCAGGCCACCGGACGTGATGAACTGGCGCGGGCGCAGGCACTTGTAGAATTGGGCCGCCCACATCTGGTGCTGGCCGACATCGGTGACGACGATGGCCTCATGGTCGGTCACCTGCCCAATCTGCTCGATGACATTCTGACCGTGCAAGATGCCGTCGGCCGCGTAGTGCAGCGGGTAGTCCTGCTTCCACTGACTGATGCGGGCATTCCACTCGGGGAACTTGGATGGCGCGACTTCTTTCAGAAGCTCAGTCAGGATGGCCTTGATGTCTCCGACGATGGGCACGTCAGCGGGCAGGACCTTGCCGATCTCGGCTGGGTCCACGTCCATGTGGATGATCTTCGCCTTGGGCACCCACTCGTCCACTTTGCCGGTGACGCGGTCATCGAACCGTGCGCCGACGGCGATCAGCAGGTCGCATTCGGAGATGGCGTAGTTTGCATAGGCCGTACCGTGCATCCCCAGCATCCCCATCGAAAGCGGGTGCGTCTCGGGGAACGATCCCAGGCCCTTCAGCGTCGTTGTGACGGGGATGTCGGTCAGTTCAGCCAGGGCGCGAACCTCCGCGTAGGCGCCTGAGTAGATCGCGCCACCGCCCACATACAGGACCGGGCGCTGCGCCTGGGCCATGAGTTCGGCGGCCTTGGAGATCTGCCGGGAGTGGCCCTTCGTGGTCGGCTTGAAGGTCGGGATATTGACCTCTTGGATTGGCTCGTAGTCAATGATCGCGTTGGAGATATCCACGGGGATGTCAACCAGCACGGGGCCGGGGCGGCCGGAGCGGGCGATGTGGAAGGCCTCCGCGATGATCTTGGGCAGGTCGTTGACGTCCCGGATCAGCCAGTTGTGCTTGGTGATGGGCATGGTGATGCCCGTGATGTCCGCCTCCTGGAAGGCGTCCGTGCCGATGACCGTCGTCCGCACCTGACCCGTGATCGCGACCATCGGCACCGAGTCCATCATGGCGTCGGCGATGGGCGTGACTAGGTTGGTCGCGCCCGGCCCGGATGTCGCGAGGCAAACGCCGACCTTGCCCGTGGCGAGCGCGTAGCCTTCAGCCATGTGTCCCGCGCCCTGCTCGTGGCGCACCAGAACGTGCTTGAGGTCGGGGAACTGGTAGATGGCGTCGTAGATCGGGATAATGGCTCCGCCGGGGTAGCCGAAGATAGTGTCCACGCCCTCGCGCTTGAGGCATTCCAGGAGCGCGCGGCTGCCGGTCATTTTCATGGGTTCGTTCTCTCTAATAGTCCGATAGATGGCTCGGTAGACGTGGAGCTTGGGACGCAAAAAGCCCCTCGTCCACATAGGTTGCCGCACAGGCAAGGGACGAGAGGCTTTCACAATCGGCGAAAAGCGTCACGCGGTACCACCCTTGTTCGGGCCGAGGCCTTTTCCAGATCATCCTGGGAGGCGACGGGCCGCACTTGGAGCGCGATGACGGGCGCGAACCGGACAGCCCTACTTCCGCACGCTTTCACGCGCGATGGTTCAGGCCGCCTGCTCAGAGGGGAGGGTTCGGATCGCTTGCTGCCGTCTCGCACCAGCCGACGGCTCTCTGGGAGCGCGTATCCGAACGTTGTCCTCGTCAATGCAGTTCATTCAGTTGTGGCGTGGAGTATACCCGGCGACAAAGCAGGCTGTCAAGCCTAATTTCGGAAAAGTCGGGCGACCCACTACTTCTTGTCGCCGCCCATTGTCGAGTCGATCAGGCCCTTGCCGGTCTTGGACTTCAAGGCGGCGACCGTGATACGGGACACGAAGGACGACAGGACCTCTAAATCGGGGTAGCCGTCGCTGCGCGAGACGACCGCGTAGCCCGCGCCGGACGCGGCGAAGGCGAAGCCGCGCCGGTTCGGGAAGCCGACCATGACCAACTTGTAGGCATCGGCGTCCGTGTAGAGCAGGCGGCGGCCGCCCTCCTGGCCGAAGGCGGTCTCGTAGAAGGCGCTGGAGTCGAAAGGGGGCACGGGCGGCGGCGGGGTGACGGCCGGGAGGAACTTGCCTTTGGCCTTGGGGT
>JAYTRQ010000405.1:0-4894 GCA_043746125.1 Armatimonadota bacterium
GCTCTCTACTGTTTGTGTCTTTTTCGGGTCGGGCAGTGACAGGCTGGGCACGCGGTAGATCTGTTCGCCAGACACGCCCAGTGGTTCGCGGGACGAAGCCAGCACGTGGATCTGGGGGCAATTCCTCAGCAGATCGGCGGCGAGGGAGGCGCAGGCGGCCACCAGATGCTCGCAGTTGTCCAGAACCAGAAGCAGACCCCTGGGTTTCAGCCAATCCAGGAGTGTTTGATGAATGGTCTTCCCCGCCGTCTCCTTGATGCCCAGTACGCCCGCGACGGCCTGTGGCACCAGGGCGGGGTTGGCGGGGGCGGCGAACTCGACGAGCCAGACGCCGTCGCCCTCGCCGTCGAGCAGATCGGCGGCCACTTGTAGGGAGAGGCGTGTCTTGCCGCTGCCGCCTGCCCCGGTGAGCGTCAGCAGGTGCGTCTTGCCCAGGAGCGCCTTGACCTCCTCGACCTGTTTCTCGCGCCCGATAAAGCTGGTCGCCTGCTGGGGCAGGTTGTTGGGCAGATCCGGGTTGTCCAAGGACCGGATCGGCGGAAAGGCAGCGGGCAGGGCAGGATGCTGAAGCTGGAAGACCTGCTCAGGCCGTCCGAGGTCCTTGAGGCGGTGGTCGCCCAAGTCCAGCAGGGAAGCGTCCGGGGGCAGGGCATCGCGGACCAGTCCCTGCGTCACGTCCGAGAGGAGGATCTGTCCGCCATGCCCCGCCGCCATGAGCCGTGCCACGCGGTTGACCGGCGGCCCGAAGTAGTCGCCGCCTCGTTCTTCGGCGGCCCCGGTGTGGAGCGCCATCCGCACTGCCAGAGGCGAGGAGAGGCCCCACGGCTCGGCGTTCAGGGCAATCTGGGCGGCAAGGGCGGCTTCGAGCGCCAGGTTTGCGGTGGGGAAGGCCGCACAGAAGGCGTCGCCGACGGTCTTAAAGACGTATCCGCCGCTGGCCTCAATGGCATCGCGCAGGAGAGCGTCGTGGCGAGCCAGGGCCGGGCGCATGGTGTCGGGGTGCGCTTCCCAGAGCTTGGTGCTGCCTTCAATGTCGGTGAATAGGAACGTGATGGTGCCCGTGGGTGGAGCGGTTAGTAGGGGCATGGAAACCTCGTTTCGCGTGGTACGACTCACGACGTCCAGAATTACGATGGCCCGTCCTTCCTTGGGTCCTTCTTCAGCGGTTTGATCGGTTCCTGCAGGGGCTGGTACAGTGTTGTGTACGCCTCCCACGATCCTTTCTCGTAAAGATCGTGGAAGAACAAATACTGCTGCGCCCAGCCAGCCATTGGCCCGAACCGCGTCCGTAGATCGTCCCCGATCTTGGCGTACCCGGACTTGGTCAAGGTCTTGACCGCTGATGGCCGGTCCGCGAAATACGTCCGGTTGGCGATCTTGCGGATATGCGTGTCCACGGGCACGGCCTCATCCTTGTCCAGCGAGAACAGGCATACGCAGTCGGCGATCTTCTCGCCGATGCCCATCAGGCCCATCAGGGCGGATTTGGCCTCGGGATAGGGGAGGGAGCGCAGGCTGAATAGCCAGGCCGGGCCGCCCATCTCGACGACCTTCTGCGCCGTCTCTTTGATGTAGCGGGCGCGGTAGCCCAGGCCCAAAACGGTCAAGTGGGGGATGGATGCTTCCGCCAGGCGATGCACCGGGGGAAAGGCGTGGTGTTCCAGCCCGGCCACCGTGCCGCCCGGATAGGTGTCGCCGTACTCGCGGCACAGGCCGGCGATGGTCCGCCGGATGCGGTACAGGGGCGCGGCGGACGTGCAGAGGAAGGAGAACAAGCATTCGATAGGATCCTGCCGGATCAGGCGTAGGCCGGCGAACTCCTGCAAGGCCGGCCGGATGTACGGGTCAGCGTCGGCGAACTCACGGGCGAGGGCGGGCAGATCCACGTCCAGCCGGAAGTAGTCGCGCACGAGCGCCAGGTCGCGCGGGCGTGGGCCGGTCTCATAGTAGACCTGCTCATTGTCCTGCCAGAGCCGCACCAATTGGTGCGTCGTGCGTCCCGTGAGGGGGTCGGAGAGAGGCAGCAGGCAAGACCACCAGCCTTCCTTATCCAGCCTCCACCGGAAGGTCTGACCGCAGATGACTGTGTGTTCAATGTGGAACTCGCTAAGGGGACAGAGGAACGTGGCGGTGGAAGGTGACATAGAGCATTGTACGTCACTGGAGAGGGGTTTGTCAAACGGGCCGGGTGGCAGTTTATCCCCCCGGCCCGTATGTAGACTACTGCGGCATCCCCGACAGCAGAGACTTGAGCGAGGCCGTGCCCAGCGCCCGATCCCAGATCGTGAACCCCGTGATCTTTCCGTTGAGCCGGTGTCCGCGATCCCCCCACGGGCCGGGCGGCGCAATCTTTACCGTCGGCGCGGCATTGCTTAAAAGGACCGCCGCCGACTTGATCTCCGCCCCGTTTTTGTAAAGGCGAACGGTCGTGCCGTCGAACGTAGCCGTCACCATCTGCCACTTGCCCAGGTCGAATGGGACGCCGCTCGTGACGTCCACGTTGCTGCCCCAGAAGTGGATGCCGTCGTGAAACTTGATCAGATAACGCTGTCGCCCGGCGCTATCTGTATCGTCGCCGAAGCCGCCCAGAGTCATCAGCTCATCCGGTGTCGTATCGGTGTAGACGAACAGATTGATCGTCCAGGGCGCGTCGGCTTTCACGGGCAGGCTGGGCGCGTTATCCTGGGAGTATCCGTCGCTCGGCCCGTGGATCGCCTCAACGTCGCGCCTCTCAAAGGCCGGCTTGACCAAGGCGATCGCGGCCGAGGCGCCCGGCGCGATGGTGTTGCCGAAAGGTGACACGTCCCGAACGTCCGAGACGGTCAGCCGGGCGTCCCCGGCGAGAGGCGTGGCCAGCGATAGCGTGACCCTCTGCCCATCTGCCCCCAAGGAGGCGGACTGAACGTCTACGGCGGGTGAAAGTATGTAGTGTCCCGCGTCTTCGGCGGAAGCCCGCGTGACCGGCTCCGAGAACGTCACGGTGACGTTAGGGTCCGACGGGGCGGCCTCTGCGGACACTAGAGTGGGCGGCGTGATGTCGTTGACGACGATCTTGGCACTCCCGACCGGACCCGTCCCCCCCGTCGCATCCACCTGTGCGGCCTTGACTACAGTGGTTCGGGCGAGTCGGAACGGTTTGACGTAGGCCGCCGACGTCGGGCCAGGCGTCTTACCGTCCAGAGTGTAACGGATCGTACCGACGGTGTAGAGGGGCCGGCCCAGCGTAACCAGTGTGCTATCCCGGTGCGGCCCGGTGGGCGTCTCCACCACCGGTGTCCGGCCGCCCATGCGCTCCAAGACGTCGTACAGCGGCTGGGCAGCCAGCGCGTCGGCGTTTGGGTTTCGCGAGACTGTCGCGGCTAGGATGCGGACCCGTGCATTGTTCGGCAGTTGAAGCGCCCGCACCCCGTCCGTCACAGGGATGTCATACCGGAACAGGTAGCAGAACTGGTATGGGTCGTTCTTGCCATCCGGCAGGCGTTTGTGGTCCGCGTACCAGGCCACCGGTGCCCGCTTGATGAAGCCCGGTGTCAGGCCGACCATTGGGTTGTTCCAGTCGTAGGTCAGTTCGGGCACGTCGCCACCCCATATTCGGTTGTCCCATTGGCCGACGTAACCGTCCCATGCCTGCACCCCGAGGGTAAGGGGCTTGCCGCCAACCCGGAACGTCGCGGGTGTATCGCCGCCCACGGATGCCATCAGGAGGGACACGCGCCGACCCGTTCCGCCCGGCAGGGCCAGCGTCTGCCCCGCGCAGGAGACGGCGTTGATGCGGTTCGTCCTCAGTGAGAACGTTACTCCGTTGCTCTGGACCGTCTTTGGCAGCAGGCCGTCAGGGATGCCGACGCCCTTCTTGTCACCCATTTTCGCGTCATAAGGCAGGGGGATTGGGACGCTCATCGGCGGTGCCAGACGCGCGGGGGCCACGCCAAGCCTTAGCGCGAACGCGCGGGGCCAGTACGGGTCCATCGAGAACACCAATTTGCCGCCCACGACCGTCGCCGGTCCGAGCGGCTGTTCCTGGCCGTCCACTTCCCGCGCCGCCACGATGGGCGCGGCCAGGGAAAGACGCACGTCGGGCGCGGCCTGCCCAGAGAGCTCGTTCACGCGGACGATGACCTCGCCGCTCTCCTCGGCCTTCTTCATGGCCTCGACCGACACCTGTGGTGTGCTGACTGAGCCGAACGAGAACGAGTGGCCCAGCGCCCCGGTATGGGCAGGCGCCTGGAAGGCGATCAGGGGCTGGTTCAGACGCGCCGCCTGCCATTGCGTCCCGTCCCGCCAGTCGCCCGCGTGACCGACCAGGGCATAGGTGAACTCGTGCCGCCCCCAGTCCTGCGTCGCCTGGTCCTGGTAGCCGCCCCGGACACCCGGCGTGTACAGCAGCGTCAGCTGGACCGTGTTGTCCGTAGGCTTATCCGACCCATACTTACAGTCATCCAGTACAGAAACGCCATACTTGCCGTCCATGTCCGTCAGATCGAACCACCGGTGCGAAGGAACCTCATACTTCTTGGGGTCGTTGTTGCCCCGCTGAATCGTGCCCAGTTCCCAGTTGTATGTCGCCAGCGGGTTTGAGACCGTCAAGGGCAGCACGGCCTTTAAAGCACATTCTTGGCCCTTCCAGTCAATGTTGTTCTTGATCTCCACTCGGCCGCCTGCCGTGCCTGGCGAAAGCCGGATGGTCTGGACGAACTTGCTCCCGTTCGTCTCCCGCGTCACCTGAAGGGCCACCCGTACCGGGCCGTTTTCAACGATCTGGATTTGCGCCGGGCCGTCCACATAGCCGCGCGGCGGCTGCCTCTGGTCGTCCCAGTCCATGTTCCAGGCGGGGTAATCGCTGGGATTCTCGTGCAGGAAGGCCAGCCGGGCCGCGCCCGACAGCATCTCGCGC
>JAYTRQ010000406.1:0-4892 GCA_043746125.1 Armatimonadota bacterium
GGCGGTACGATTGGCGCGTTAGGACATCGCTGGGCCGTGGCAGGGAGCGTCCTGAGCCTGGCTGTCGGCGTTGGGATGATCGGGCTGGCCCTGGGCCTCGCGGGCATTCTCCCCAAGTTCCGCCTGCCCGAGCCGGACGTCCTGGGCGCGGGAGGTGGGCGCGGGCGGCGTCTCTACCGGCGCGTCCTCCAGTCCCACAGCTCCCTTCGGCCTCTGGGCATCGGCGTCTGCGTCGGCCTTCTGCCCTGCGGCCTGACCTATACGGCCCTGCAAGCGACCTTCCCCCTGCGCCCTCTGTCGGGCGCGTTTCTGATGGTACTGTTCGGCCTGGGCACGATCCCCGGCCTGCTGGCCCTGGCCGTATTCGGCGGCGTTCTGTTTGGTGGCCTTCTGATGCGCCTTCCGTTTCGGATCGCGATGACCCGCGTCTCCGCCCTGTTCATGGCCGCGCTAGGCGTAACGTTTCTGTGGCGTGGGTGGACGGGATTTTAGCCAGGTTCGGGAGCGTCCATCGGCTGCTGATTTCATCCAGGAGCTGAAAACAGTTCTGGCGTCGGGGGGTTCAGTGGGGCCAAAAGCCCTGATCTGCGCCTTCACTCGCCATAATTGCAGGTTATAGACTGACGTTACGCGCGAGCCTTCGCCGGGCACTGAAAACCGGGCATTGGAGACCGGGCACTAAAGTACCCGTCTAGGAGGCTTCGCCGACCGTCCAGGGGACGGAAGATTAAAAAGCGAGTGATTGGAAAGCGGGTCCATTCTTCCGTCCCCTGGACGGTCAGCCGCAGGCTTCCGAGATGGGCATTTCAATGCCCGGTCTTCAATGCCCGGCTGAGGCGCTGCGTAACATCAGTTACAGGAGCTAAAACGGGCACCCACTTTAAACTCCGGCAAGGCTGACCGCACTGATTTAGACGGAGACGCAGGACGATGACCTTGAGAAGTTGTGGCAAAATAGCAACTCGCTTCATCTCCACGTCGGCCAGACAAAAGGAAAACCAATCCTATAAGACCACGCTCTCTCTCGCTTTCACTTTCGCCGCAGCAGAGCTCGTTGTCGGGCTTGTCGCGGGCGCGGGACTGATACGGCAGGCAGCGTCCGCGCAAGGCAGTTCCGACCGAGTTCCGATGTCTGATTTACGCGGGGTCACGTTGGTGGGCGTGAGTCCGGGCGGGGATGTCGTCCTCCCCTACGGCAGTGGAGTGATTGCCATGGTCCATCCGGGTACGGCCAGCCAGCCGACCGGCTACGTCCACACCTACCGTGTGTCGCCGACGGGCGCGATCTCCGCTCTGGATGCCAAGACGCTGGACACCGACAGCGGCAAAATCGTCACAGGCAATAGCACGGCATTCACTCAAGCCGGGTGCGGCCGAACTATTGGCGGGTAGGTTTGGTATACTAAGATGAACGATACTCATACCGAAGGAGAAACCCAATGACAAAGCAGGTCGCGACATCATTCGCCGCCGCCCTGACCATTCTGTCCGCGTCCGCCGCCCTGGCACAGACGGCTGCGCCGATGCACAAGCCCATGAAGCACGCAGCGGCACACAAGCCGGCGATGATGGCCGCCAAGTCCGTGTACGTCTGCAAGGACTGCAAGCAGTATTTCACGCTCATGCAGGCTAAAAAGCTGGGTTACAAGGACCCGGACGGTGGGAAGCTCGTCAAATCCCCTAATATTCCTGCGGGCTATACCCCCGGTGCCGTAACGAAAAGTTAGACGACTGAGCCTAGAAAGGGTTAATTCCAATGAACAAGAAGATGATCGCTGTCTCTGCCGTCCTGACCATTCTGTCCGCGTCCGCCGCCCTGGCACAGATGGCCGCGCCAATGCACAAGCCCATGAAGCACGCAGCGGCGCACAAGCCGGCGATGATGGCCGCCAAGTCCGTATACGTCTGCAAGGACTGCAAGCAGTATTTCTCCCCGGCGGACGCCAAAAAGATGGGCTACAAGGACGGCATGGGCCACAAGTTGACCAAGATGGTGAAGGCACCGGTGGGCTTCCTGGATGGCACCAAGTCCGGGATGTAGGACGGCGGGAAGGTGAGCGGCGGGCCAGTCGGCCCGCCGCTTTTCTGCGTTTTGGTAGGGATAGGGTATACTAGACGATACCGCCCTAGAACGTAACCATAGGGCAAAAAGTGGGGAGCGAAGGATTGAAAGCGAGCGAACTGACTTCGGAAGAGCGGCGGGATACCATCATCGGCGGGGCAGAAGACAAGAAGGCCAACTACATCACGTCGCTGGACCTGCGCGGCAAGACGCTGATTGCCGACTTCTTCATCATCTGCTCCGGCACGTCCAACATCCACATCCGGTCCGTCGCCGACGGTATTATGGAGGCGATGGAGAAGCGGGGTATCCGGCAGCGGCGAATCGAGGGCTACAGCGAGGCGACGTGGGTCCTGCTGGACTACGGCGATAACATCGTCCACGTCATGTCCGAAGAGCAGCGCAGCTTCTACGGGCTGGAAAAGCTGTGGACCGGCGAAGCCCCGCCCGAGCGGGAGCCGGAACGGTTGGTCGGCATGGGCGTCGGCGAATTTGATGAGGACAGCGAGGACCTGGACGGCGAGGATTTGGACGACAAAGAGGGCCTAGACGACAAAAAGGGCCCGGACGATGTCGAGGACGGGCATGCCCACGCCGCCTGACCCGGCTGCCTCCGGGCCACCACCCCGCCCCTTACGCCCACCCCCACCCCGGCGCGACTACGCGGGCGAAGAGGAGGCCGGGCGGCGTCTGATGGACGTGCAGATCCAGCTCCGGCGCGGACAGGTGGTGGAGGCGGAGCAGGGCGTACGGACCCTGCTGGCCGAGCGGCCGAGCGATCCGGCCGCGCTAGAACTGCTCGGCGACATTCAGGCCGGACGGGGCGAGTGGGACGCAGCGGGAGCCTCATATCAGGCTGCCAAGGGGCGGGCGTCGGCGGAATCTAAGTTCGCCAAGTTGACTCTGAGGCGGGCGGAAGACCAGCGCCGAGCGAAGTTGGGCGTGGCCTACGCCGCCTCCGACGCTTCCCTGGTCGGGCAAGGCAACACGGAGGGTGGACGACGCGGATCCGTCTGGGCCATCGTCGGGTCCGCTATCTGCCCCGGATTGGGGCAGATCGTCGGCGGACAGTACGTCAAGGGCGGCATTTTGGTCGCCGTGTTCGTGCTCTGCCTGGGGCTGTTTACCCTGCTGCCACACGGGGCTGGGCGCGGGTCCTACTTCGGACCGGCGTTCTGGCTGCTCTCCGCCGTGGCGACGGGGGATTGGCTCTACGCCGTCGTGGACGCCGTACGGGTCTCCTCCGGCACCCCAGCCCCCTCCGAAGAAGACGGGTGGCAGGTCTAGCCACGAAACAAAACCCCGCCTCGATTGTCCTACCCCGTAGACCAACGTCCCCCAAATCATCACAGGCTGACAAAAACAGGAGAATATTTATGCACAAGCGACAACGCCGGAGCGAGACTGCACTGGCGCTGCTGGCACTGGGCGCGGGCTGGGGCACACTGACGGCCGGCTGCGGCAGTACAAGCAGCAACAGCTCCACGGCGCACGTCCGGGGGGTTAATTTCGCCGCGTCCGCTCCAGCGGCGGTCACTAATAACGTCCTGGTCAATGGGGCCGCACTGGGCGGGGACCTCACTTTCGCACAGGTCAGCCCATATAACTACATCGGAAGCGGCAATTCGACGTTCTCGTTCACCACTACGGCGATCCTCCCAACAAACGTGACGATCCCGCCCCGGCCCGTCCTAGCCTTGAGCAACGGCAACTACTACACGGCCTACCTGATCGGCCGGCCGGACGTGCCGAACGTGAAAGCGGCGACACCCGATCCTCGCTTCCTACAGACAGTCGTCACGGGCGACGGAGGAGCGGCGGCGAACTACACCGTCGCAACTTACACCGCCCCCCCCGCCGGACAAATCAACGTACGCATCCTGAACGGGGCGGCCGACGCCGGGCCAGTAGACGTCCTGGTGAACGGCAGCGTAGCCTTCCCCGCCGTGACCTACCCCATCCTCCCCAAGCCGGGGGCATCCGACGTCACCGCAGGAGCGGCAGCAACGCCGGCCACGACCTACCAAGCGGTGCCCGGAGGCACGATCTCGGTCCAGGTGAATACGGCGGGGACGTCCACGGTTTTAGTGCCTCCGACGAGCGTCAGTGTGTCCAGCGGAAACGTTTTCACACTGGTGGTGACGGAGCCGACGAACGCGCCAACGTATGGGGTCAGCTTGGTGAGTGACCAGCATTAGTCGGCACTGCTGACTGAAAGGGGCGGGTTTCCCCACCCCACGTTTGCCTCCACCCTATCTCACCGCATCGCGGCTTTTACCAGCAGTCCGGCGTCCGCACGGCTTTTCGGGACGCGCGGCAGATGCTGAAGCTGCCAGTAGACGTCGTGGGCGATCTTGCCGCCGTGCGTCAGTGGGGTCAGCGGGCCGAGCAGTTCCATCTCGATGTAAGCCGGCCCGGCGTTCGTATAGGCCTCGGCGGCGGAGCCGCTGTCGGGGTACTCTGCCCCCCGCTCGTAGGTGAAGTGTTCGGAGAAGAGGACGCTGCCGCCGTAGAGTGAGGCGATCCAACCCTCTGGGGCGGCTGTTCCGACCTTGTGCGGGTTCTTCGGGTCGCGCGTGACCCGCAGTAGATCCGCCTGGGTGGTGAAGTAGGGGGCGGGGTAGGTCGCGCCTGCGTCCCCTAGACTGACGAACCCAAGCGGGGATTTGTCGGAGGGCGCCAGGGGCAGAAAGATTGTGCCGTCGCCGCGTGTCTGCGTGATGGACCAAATACCGATGGGGAAGCCGTCGCGCCGTTGCCGGGCGGCAGCGTTCTGCGCCTCCACGGCGGCCGGGTCAGGCTTGGCATCCGTGTTGGCCGTATCTCTGAG
>JAYTRQ010000407.1:0-4884 GCA_043746125.1 Armatimonadota bacterium
TAAGCGGGACGTCTGGGAACGCGGCGGGCACAAGCGGCTCACTCGGAAGCACACCGCTCACAAACAATATTGGGCCGCAGACGTTCACGCTAGGGCAGACTATCGCCGCCGCCTTGAAGACAAGCGCCGACGTGCAGACGGCCACCCGTAATGTCCAGATAGACCGGTACCGGGCCGACGAAGCCGCCGCCGAGGGCCGGCCGAATGTCAGCGCCAGCGGGACGGCTCTCCGCTATGATCAGGCCACGAAGATCGCTATCGGCCCCGGCCCCGCTATCCAGGTGACGCCGACCCATCAGGAGATCTTGCAGCTCAGTGTCGGCAACCGCTTTGACCTCACGGGTCAGATCTGCGCGGCCTCGGATCAGGCACGGCTGCAAAGCCTCTCCGATCAGTTTGTGCTGGGGCAAGTCAGCAACGCCCGTATCCTGCGGGCGCAGACGATCTACTTCAACACCCTCCGTGCCCAGCACCAGGTGGATGTCGCCCAAGCGGCGCTGACCAATGCGTCCCGGCAGCTTCAAGACGCGACGAACCTGAACACGGCGGGGGTGGGGCAGAAGATTGACATGCTGCGGGCGCAGACACAGGTCGCGAACGCCCAGCAAAACCTCGCGACGGCGCAGAACAACTACGGCATCGCCGAGAGCAGCTTTAACGACCTTGTAGGCTGCCCTCTGGACGCTGTCAGCACGCCCGATGACCCGCCTGGCGTGGTCTTCATCCCGCCCGTGACCGACTTCTCACGGGTCGGGGCGCCGGATCCCAAGGCAGCCTTGCCTCTGCCGGACGCACCTGCGGAGGTGGCCGCGATCAGCGTTCCCCAGGCCTTGCAAACGG
This sequence comes from Armatimonadota bacterium, assembly GCA_043746125.1. Classification (GTDB taxonomy): domain Bacteria; phylum Armatimonadota; class Armatimonadia; order Armatimonadales; family Capsulimonadaceae; genus JANXMY01. Next base: position 841 of record JAYTRQ010000407.1, read on the forward strand.
CGAATACGCAGAGGCCAGAGATATTGGCCGCTCAAGTCAACGTCCGCGTCGCCCAGACTGGCGTCAAGCTGGCGCGAGCCGGCCTGGAGCCGACGTTCAGCCTGAACGCGGCGGGGAACTACTACCCGACGCCCTCGTTCCAGTTCCCGCGCCAGCGCACGGCCCAACTCTCCGCCACGCTGACCATTCCGCTGTACGATGCTGGCCTGACTCGGGACCGGGTGCAGGAGGCCAAATTGCGGACGGAGAACGCTGGGACCAGCTTAGCCTCTACCCGCTCCGACGTCGCGCTCGATGTCCGACAAGCTTACCTGAACCTCGCGACGGCCGCCCAGCAGATCGGGGCGGCGAATGCTGCTCTGCAATCCGCCATCGCGGCCCGTCAGCTCGCGGAACTGCGCTACCGGGGTCAGGTGGGGCTTTATTTGGAAGTCACCGACGCTCAGGCCGCCTTGGTGCAGGCCGAGAACTCGCAGGTAGACGCCGTTTACAATTATTTAGTCGCCCGCGCCCAGTTCCAGAACGCCGTGGGCACACCCCAGCAACCGTAAGGACCCTAGAAAGTCCGTAGAAAGACCGCAGGAGGGATCACCCCAAATGGCAGACGTTTACAAAGCGAATTCACCGGCCGCGCCGCTCACTCCGCAGCGCGACAGCCAAGACCACGGAAATGGTCATGGGAAGTACGCCCCCAAAGAAGATGGGAAAGACGGCAAGGAGGAAGGCGCGAAAGGTCAGGACGACAAAAAGCAGGACGACGGGAAGCCCGCTGCCAGCCCGGTCAAGAAGCTGATCATCGGAACGGTCATCGTCGCCGCGCTGATCTTCGCGGTGATTTGGGGCTGGTCCTACTATGGCTACAACCAGAACCACGTCAGCACGGACGATGCCTCCGTCACCGGCAACCTCGTGAACGTCAGTCCTATCATCAGTGGTACTTTGAGCCAGTTGACCGTTGACGAAGGCTATCAGGTCAAGCAGGGCGACTTGATAGCCCGGCTGGAAGACAGCGGGCAGCGGGCGGCTTTGCAGCAGGCGCAGGCTGCATACCGGGCCGCCTTGAGCCAGCTCCCGCAGGCCCAGCAGAACTTGATCTACCAGCAGCAGGCGACGAACGCGGCCGTCAAGAAGGCGCAGGCCGAGCTTCAGGCGCAGCAGGCCAAGACGTCTGGGGCGCAGCAGCAGGTGATTTTGAGTCGGAACACGACTCGAAATCAGGTGCGTCAGGCCGAAAGCCAGGTGATACAGGCGCAGGCGCAGGCCCAGGAGTACGACGCCCAGGTGGGTTCCGCGCGGGCGGCCGTCAACTCACAGCTTGCCACCGTGCGTACGGCACAGCGGGCGGCTGATGCCGCCGACGCGACGATCCTCGGCGCGAAAGCGAAGGCCATGCAGACCGCCACCGACGAAACCCGTTACGCCGGGCTGGTCAAGGTGGACGCCGTCACGCCACAGCAGTACGATTCCGCGGCCGCCGCCGCGCTGAGCGCACAGTCTCAGCTTGACACCGCCCGGTTCCAGGCGCAGCAGGCCCATTCTCAGGTGAACGCGGTCCGCGCGAATGTCCAGCAGGCGCGGGCGCAGCTCAATGCCGCCCAGCGCGCGGCCGACGCTGCCCTCCAGAACGTGCAGGTGGCGCGGGCGGGCTTGGGTATCGCCCAGGCCAACCTGAGCCAGACGGGCATCCAGGAGACCAACGTCGCCAATAACATCGGCCAGAATGCCAGCGCACTCGCCGACCTCGCCAATGCCCAGGCGGGGGCGTCGCAGATCCGTCTGCGCCAGGACCAGATCAATATGTACCGCGCTCAGGCGGAGCAGGCGATGGCCGCACTGGACAATTCTCAGGTCACAGAGGCTCACACCTACATTAAAGCGCCGACGTCCGGTACAGTCGTCAAGAAGGCCGTCAACACGGGCGCATCGCTCTCGGCGGGTCAGACAGTCGTGACTATCACACAGGGCGACTATGTGTATGTCACGGCGAACTTCAAAGAGACCCAGCTTCGGGACGTCAAGCCCGGCGAGGAGGCCGAAGTGGAGGTGGATGCCTTCCCCAACCGCATCTTCAAGGGCAAAGTCGGAAGCATCAATGAGGCTACTGGCGCGACTCAGGCCCTGCTCCCGCCGGACAACGCGACGGGCAACTTCACCAAAGTCGTCCAGCGCATCCCGGTCCGCATTGAGTTTGTAGCCGCAAAAGATGGCGACGACAAGAAGTACGCCCGCGCCGATGATATCCACGCGTTGCGGCAGGGGATGTCGGTCACGGCCACCATAGACGTCAGCACCGGCCGCCGCCACGATTAAAGAGATTAGAAGAGTCGTCTATGTCAACGCAGGTACTGGATCATCGGGGCCGCCGCCCCGAGCCGCCGATGGGCGGGGGCAGCGCAGAGAAGGGGGGCGGGGGGCCGGGAGGCGGATCGGCTGGAGCGGTGCCCGCGCCCGATCCCTACCGCTGGATTATCCTGGTCGGCCTGATCACGGCCGCGATCATGGAGGTGCTGGACACCACCATTATCAACGTCGCCCTGCCGCGCATGGCCGGCAACCTGAATGCGACCACGGACGAGATCGCCTGGGTGGCGACGGGCTACATCCTGTCCAACGTTATTGTCCTGCCCATGACCGCCTGGCTTTCCCAGCGGTTCGGGCGCAAACGTTATCTGACCTTCTCTATCTTCCTGTTCATCGTGGCGTCGTTCTTCTGTGGGGCGTCCAAGTCGTTGAACGAGGTCATTTTCTGGCGCATCCTCCAAGGCGCGGGCGGGGCAGCCTTGCTGTCCACGGCGCAGGCGACACTGCGGCAGATCTTCCCGCGCGAGCAGCAGGGCTTGGTCCAGGCGATCTTTATTCTGGGGATCATCATGGCCCCGACGCTCGGGCCGACACTGGGCGGCTATATTACGGACAACTACAACTGGCCCTGGGTGTTTTACGTCAACATCCCGATCGGCCTCATCTCCATGTTCCTGACAGCGACGTTTCTGCACGACCCGCCGAACTCCAAGAAGGCCGGCCCGATTGACCTGCCGGGAATTGCTCTGCTGACGATGGGGCTAGGATCACTGCAATACGTTCTGGAGGAAGGCCAGCGCGATGACTGGTTTGACAGCGCTCTGATCGTCCGGCTGAGCGTCCTGGCCGCCGTGTCACTGGCCGCTATGTTCGCCTGGGAGCTTTCGCCGCGCAACAAAGCGCCCATCGTGGACTTTCACGTCCTGAAGAACAGGGACTTGTCGGCTGGTCTGGTGCTCTTTCTCGCTCTAGGCTTTGGTCTGTACGGGGCGATCTTCATCTTCCCACAGTTCACCCAGAATATACTCGGCTTTCCGCCTACTGCGACGGGTCTAGTTCTCCTGCCGGGTGGCCTCGCGACGGGCATCAGCGCGATGGTTTGTGGCCGGCTCACGACCGGTAACAAGCCGCTCATTGATCCGCGTATTTTGATCTTTTTCGGCATGGCGATTTTCATCCTGTCCATGTGGATGTTGAGCCACCTGACCACCAGTTCGGGCGAGCCGGATACCCGCCTGGCTCTGATCATTCGTGGCTTCGGCCTCGGCTTCCTGTTCACGCCGATCAACTTTATCGTGTACGCCTCGCTGAAGCCGAACACGGTCCAGCAGGCCTCTGGCCTGATTAATCTGGCTCGCCAGCTCGGCGGTTCTTTCGGCATCGCTGTCCTGAACACGTACATCTACAACCAGACGGCCCAGCACCGGGCCGACCTCGTCACCAATCTGTACAGCGGTAACGCGCTCTACGCGCAGAGCCTGGCTGGGTCGACCGCAAACCTCATCCAGCATGGCTATGGCCTCGCCGCTGCCCAGGCGGGCGCCCTGCAAAGCATAAACGGCCGCGTGATGGCGCAGGCGCTGACACTGTCCTACGACGACGCCTTCCTGCTGCTGGGCATCACGTTCCTCTTCGCCACGCCCGCCGTGTTCCTGCTCCGCAAGCCGAAGAAGGCCGTTGCGCCGGGGGCGGGGCACTGACCCACCCGCGACAAGTCGCTTCCCTCCCGAAACGGGAGGGCTG
>JAYTRQ010000408.1:0-4876 GCA_043746125.1 Armatimonadota bacterium
CGGCACTGAATTACATTCGCTCAAGAGCATTTCGATCCTGTCGCTGTCATCTCCAAATGCCGCGCGTAATTGATCCCTGAGCTGCTGAGCCTCCGCCGCGAAGTGGCTGTCCGTCAGTAGTGTCAGATCGCACTCCAAACCATCACCCTGAGCATAATTATGCTGCGCTACAAAGTCCGGCATGGCATGGGCCGCGTTCAGCTGCGCCAGCACCTTCTCGTTCCAGCGCTTATCCACCCCATCCTGGTTGGGGCCATCCCCGTAAAAAAGGGCCACCCCGACCTTAACCGTCGGGTCAGCGGAGCGCATCTGCGTAATATAATCCGCAGCAACGCGGCCGTAGGTGTCCGCATTGTGAGCTGGTATGTGCTTGTCGGTCTCCCATCCACCCCATATCTCGTTCCCGATTTCCCAGTACCGGATGCCGTCATGGTGTGTTAGGTTAGCGTAACGCACCCAATCCGCCGCCTCCCGGGCCGTCCCGCTCCCGTAGTTGACAGTGACCATCCCACTCGCGTGGAGGCCATTTACTAGTCGTGCGAATGTGTCGAAAGCCGAGCGAGATTCCTCTGTATTCCAGTGAAAATCGTCAGCCGTCGAGCCGCCTGGGAACCGGAGGGAGCGCACACCTAAGGCGTTGAGCGTCCCCGGAGTGTCCGGAGACGACAGGCGAGCATCCCATGAAGCAGTGTTGAGGCCAAACACTCGGTCATCGACCAATGCCTCTGAGGTAGATGCGACATGAATCGTCACCGAGGCGGGCGGACGTGCCTCGGTCAGGGAAACCTCACTGAGATAAAAAGTCCTCGCCTGCTTTTCGGGCCCGTCCAGCCGCATGATCCAAAAGCCGTCTAAGTTCGTCTTGTCAGCGACACCCAGACTAGAGAGGGGTAGGGTGATTTGCGTCCAGTGATCGGCCGGTAGTAGCGGCAGTAATACTGGAGATTGCTTGGCACCGCTCAAAAGCGCCTGAACCTGAAGGCGCTGTCCACCCATCGATCCTCCATTCACCCAGAACGTTAGTCCCGAGTACAGGTGCGCGTCGAACGCCTGCCGGTGCAGGTAGAATGCCCCGCCTGTCTTGGTGATCGTAACACTTAACGCGGGGAACCCAGCGCGGACGTGCGTCTGATCACCATACGTGAAGGTCGCGTCATAACTCCAGCTCTGCCATCCATTCAGGAAATTTCGTTCGCCCGTCGCTTTGCTGTAGATCGGTTCCGAGAGAGGAACGTAACTCTGTCCAAGCGTGGCCCTCGTCCCAAGCATCATCCCTAGGAGGCACACGGCCGCCCATCGGTAACAACATTTCGGCATCTTCATCTCCTTGACAAAATCGGGGATCAAAATCGTAGGAGCGATCCAAGCAAGAATCATGTGACGGCTGGAGGACTAAATTGCAGCAGTCCCTCACGTGTCAGACCACGTCCCGCCGCCCAAGCATCGTCGTAGGCCTCGTCGCCGAGCTGGGAAAGGGCGGGGACAGTAATTTCCGGATAGTTGCTGTCGCTGTTTTTGTCCGTCACACCTTCGATCTCGCGGGCCTCCTTCGCGAAGGTGCAACAGAGGACCGCCGCCGCCCAGTCAGAACGAGTCACTGCCAGTCGGGCGAATTGTTCCAGGCAGGCGGCTACCCTGCCAAGGTCGGGCAGGTCTTGGGCCGCACGAAGACTTTCCGTCAGCCGGCTCGCGGCCTCCGACCAGAGCCCGCGCTTTTGGGCGACGTCGCCCAGCGTCCCAAGCGCGAGCGATTGTTGCTCCAGGTTTCCGTGCCGCCGGGCGACCTGTAGTGCTTCCCCGGCCCGCAGGCCGGCCTCATCCAGCTGCCCGTCCCGCTCCGCCGCCTCTTTGCTGAGGCCCCACAGTGGCCAGAACGTCGAACGTTCGGCATGGATCGCCTGCTCTGGCTGCTCCCGTATCGCCCTGTGATAAAGGGCCAGAAGATTCTTCCCCTGGGCCTCCGGTGGTATCTCCTTCGACATGCCGCGCTTGTCCAGGAGAAAGCCCAGCGTACCCAGCACGTCGGCCAGCGGTTTCGGGCCGAGCCGCTCGGCGATCCCGCGGGCCGTCTCCACGTGCGGGAGCGCCTGCCCAAAGTCGCCCATCTGGATCGCCAGCACGGCTGCCCCGTTGTGCGCCGAGGCATGGTCTTCAGGTTTCCCCGCCGGGTGCTTCAGGAACAGTTCCAGCCAGTCGCGGCCCTCGCGCCAGTGATTGCGCGTGTTCCAGTACGGCCACAGCCGGGCCGCCAAGCGCAGGCCCTCAGCCCACCGAGCGCTGTCCCGGCAGTGACGCAGAGCCGATCGTAGATTCCCGTGTTCCGTCTCCAATGTCTCCAACCAGCGCTTCTGCTCCGGCCCGTCCAGTTCCTCTGCCGCCTCGTCGGCAAGTGCGCGGCACCACGTCAGGAAGCGGGCGGTGACGTGCGCCCCCTCCGGCGTGTCCTTGATTTTGTGCCAGGCGTACACCTTCATGGTTTCCAGGAGGAACTGTCGCCCGTCGGGCCGGTCCCCGACGACCAATGCCTTGCGGACCAGCTCCTCGGACGCGTCAAATGCTTTGGCCTCGGACAGATTCGCCACGGGGGCGACCGCCTCGGGCGGCCATCCGTCGACGAAGATCGAGAGCGCCTGGAATAGCGGCCGCTCCGCGCCGTCTTCGGGCAGCAGGCCGTAACTCCAGTCCAACAGGTCGCGCAGGGTTTGGTGCTGTTTCGCCTCAGTTCGCTCCCCCTCCGTGAGAACCTCGAACCGGCCGTCCGCGGCGAGACTCTCCGCGATGCGGCGGAGCGTGGGCGGCCGGGTCCGGGCGGCCGCCATGATGAGGGCCAGCGGGATGCCGCCGAGAAGGGCGCAGATTTGCGCCACCGCCGGCGCACTCTCGGCCGTCACGGTCAGCTCCGGCTGGACACGGCTTACGAACAATCTGGCGGCCGCATAGTCACGGGTGAGGGCCCCCGGAGAGATGCCTTGCTCTAATTCCTGTTGGGTAGGAGCCAGCAGGGGCCGGACCGGCCACACGACCTCCCCTGAAACGTCCAGCCCCTGCTGGCTCGTCGCCAGCACGCGGATGCGGCCGCATCTGGCGCGTAGATGGTCCACGAAGGCCGCGCACTCGGCGCGCAGATGCTCACAGTTGTTGAGGACGAGAAGGCGGTCGCTATTTTCCAGGGCATCCAGCAGTTCTCCCTCGGGCTTGTCGGTCAGACCCAGGGCGCGAGCGACCTGGTTCGGGATCAGATTTCCGGCGTCTCGGGGTAGCGGTGTCAGGTCAACGAACCACGCCCCGTCGCGGTATCGATCCTTGATTTCGTCCGCGGCTCGGAGCGCCAGCCATGTCTTGCCCACCCCCCCCGGCCCCCACAGCGTCACCAGCCGGTTATCCGGAGTATACAGGCGCTTGAGCACCTCTTCGAGATCCGTCTCCCGGCCGATCAGCGGTGCCGGCAACTTGGGAATGTTGTGCGGCGTGAATGGATCTTGTCGCCTCTGGCGTGCCTCCTCTGCTTCTGCTTCACCGCGCTTCATCCGTGCAGTGAGGCGATCGTACAGATGCTGACTTTCCATCTCGACCGGGCTTTTCCGGTCGCCGCTCACGCTACACAGTCGCCTGAACTCGCTCTTCAGGTGGTGTGGCTGATTCAGCCCGGCGGCCGCTTCCATCAAAGCGTGGTACGGCCTCGTCCGGTACGGATCTACATCCAGGGCTCGTTTAGCAAGACCCCTGGCCTTTTCCCACTCCCCCACGGCGGCTGCCCGCAGCGCCACGTTCTCCAGGCACCGCACGAACTTTTCCTGAAGGTCGGCACGCTCCTCTTCGACGTACTCGGCCAGTGCGTCTGGGCAACCCTCCAGCAGGGGGAGGCCGTCGCCGTAGTGTCCCACCGCCCGCTCCCACTCCTCCAGCTGCCAGGAGTGCTTAAACTTCGCCACGTCCACGAAAGCGCTCTGCAGGTCCAGGCGGATCGTGTGCGGCGTGTGCATGATGCGGCCCGATTGCTCCCCCAGTGCCGATAGTAGCTCTTTAAGTGACTTGCCCAGGCTGTCCCGTGCCTGCTCCTCCGAGTACGGTTTGGGACCGTCAGAGGGGAACAGCACTTCGGCCAGGGTCTCGCGCGGCACGTCCTGTCCATGCTGGAGCGCCAGGACGGCGAGCAGCCACCGAGACTCCCGATTTTTAAGTGGATCAACTTGCTTGCCGTTTTTCCAGACCCGGAGTGGCTGGCCGTCCACGGTGACCCGGAAAGTGCCAAAGAGGTGGATTTCAAGGCGAGAAAGAGTCTGTCCCGTGCGCGACATAAGCGACTAAGCCTCTCATTAAACAGAACGATTAGTAAAACACGGCAAACAAAATGGATTATCAAGAACGAACAATGTTAAAGTTTTTTTCGGGCGGACTAATTCCTCCTTTTGGGCGGAGTGCGGGCGGAGTGCCTCGGGTTTAATGACGATCGTTGCACTACCGGAGTGCGGCCGGACGCCGTCAGGCGCAGACTCTATCCGGTAAGGAGCTGTCCTTCATGTTCGCACTGTCCGTCACCCTCGCGATCCTAATGCTGAGCTTCAGCTTTGGGGTCGCCGTTAACGCCTGCCGCCTGCTGCGGCTTGCGCCCCCCACTTTGCCGCCCACACCGAGCGGCAGGACAAGAAAGGAACAACTTGCGATGGTAATATTCGGGAAAACCCTGCCCAATACTTTAGGACAGGCGTCTCTTGTACTGCTGCTCATTCTGCTGATTTTGGCGACGGGAACACGCGATGCCTTCGCCCAAGCCCGCAGCACCACCGGGTTCGTTTATCCCATCGGGTCTGCAACATGGAACCACGCGGGAGGCGCCTGGCTGGAGCGCGACGCCGCCCACGGCGGCAACTATACA
>JAYTRQ010000409.1:0-4869 GCA_043746125.1 Armatimonadota bacterium
CGGATATCAGTGAGTAGTAATGTAATCCCTTTCGACGCCCCTATCCCTCCGGGCACGACGCCGGGGCGGGGTGGAAGGAGCGGCGGCGGGAAAAGAGGCAAGTCGGTCACAAAGCCCCTGGCACTGTTTCCGCTTGCGCTCATCCCGCGGTGCCAGTCTGCCCACATGGTGGGGGCGCGGTTCTTCGGTATCCACCAAAGTCCAGCGCTGACGCCAACCCAGACCCCCCTTGGTTCGGCTTGCCACGCGTAGCGTCCCCCATCTTTGAAATACCCTCCCGGCTTTTCCAGACGGGCTACGCATTTCTGCCACCTCTTCCCTCGCGAGCGCCAGAGCAGAGGTGTGCGGTCGCCCTGGTTTGGAGCCTCAACGACGTACCAGTCATCGTTTGCTTGGAAGACCTGAGTGACGTTCTGGAATGCGCCTTTCGCGGGGGGCGTCTCCCGCACGGCTGCCAGCGTGTCCGTGTTGAGACGGTAAAGGCCGCCACGGGTGGTGCGCTCCCAGGGGAAGCCTAGCACGGACAGCCAGAGGTGATGGGCGTCGAGCGGCGCGAGTGTCAGAAAGGGGTTGATTGGGAGCCCCGTCTGCGGGCCAGGCGCGTCCGGGAAGTCGGGTAGCATCGCATGATACGCCATAGATTTCCCGTCCCAGATCAGAAATCCACGGAATGACCCACGCGACCAAAAGAAGGTGCCGGTATCCTGCCAAAACCAGCGCCGCCCTTGGCCGTCAATGACCGAGGACAATAACGTCGGCGGGAAATCATCAGGCAGATGGCCTCCCCCATACTGCTCAGGCTTTAGTGGGAACGGCATGACGTTTCCATCAGGCGTGAGGTGATAGAGGGTCTGCACGTTTCCCATCAGCCAAACATCGCCCCCTACCCCAGCCCAGAGCACTGGGGTCGCATTTCCAGACCAGCCGCTGAAGATCGGGACCGTGAAGTGTGCGAGGACACGCGAGGCGAGACCGCGATGGACGGTGACGAGGCTCCGCACCGGCGTCTCGTTCTGTGTCTGCCAGAAGGCGTAGACCGAACCATCGTCCCCACGGGTCAGAGAGTGCGCCGTAAAGCCGGCCGCTCCGGGGGGCATTTCCTCCTGCCAGCCTCTGCTCTCCTGACGGTAGATCGTGCCTGAGTTCCCACCATTGGAGATCGCCCACGCCGTCCCCGACCGGTCGCGCACCCTGATATCAAAAGGCGTTCCGAGGGGGAGCAGAGCGGCGCGGAGCGGGCCGACCGCACCGAGCAGGCACAACAGCAACGCACAGAGGGCTTTCGCTTTGATCACCATGAATAGTGGGCCGTGTAGGTGACGGTCTTCACCTGGTCGGGGGCGAGGGCGACGCGGAACTCGATGGTGTGCGCGTCGGTCTTCAGGAACGTGTTGGTTTTGGCGGAAATCGCCCAGGTCGCGCCCCGGTACAGGTGTTCCACGACCCGGACCTCGACGGGTGTCGTCTTGTGGTTTCGGAGCGTGAGGGTGAAGCTCTCGTCCGCCATCCTCGCCTGGTTGTCGATGGTAAAGTTGGTCTGCTTGCGGTCCCCGGTCAGGTCGAAGGCGTTGCCGGTGTAGACGCGCACGGTCTCGTCTTTCGGCGTATGGTCAATGTCGTTCTCGCCGATGAACTCTAGCTGCCCGTCCGCGTCGCGCCGGTAGAAGCGCATCCGGCCTTTGGGCAGGGGGATGCCTAGCCCATTCGCAACGGAGTTGGCGAACTCTCGCATGGTGTAGACCTTGCGATTGGACTCCGTGCCGTAGCTGGGTTGGTTACGGATGTTGTCGTAGTTCCATCCGTTGTATTGGTTCGAGTCCAGCTGCAACCCATCGTAAACGTAGATCGTGGTGGAGGGGACGGCCTGGGCGCGGGTGAACTCTACCTGCTTGATCTCCCGGTCGCGCAGCGTCGTCCGGTTCGCCAGCGAGTACAGGTGGTATTCATCGAACGACTTTTCGGTGACGGCAGGAGTGGGACTGAAGGCATCAAGCGCAAAGGCAGAACGGCTAGCAGGTAAATAAACATTGTTCGACTGGTTCTGCATCTTGGAAACGTCGCCAGCCATCAGCTTGATGCGGGCGTTCTCGAACGCCTTACCGCTCTCGTTGTCCATCGTCACCCACCCCGTCAGATCCAGCGTATTTCCCACTTCGGGCGAAACGACGTTGTAATCCGCCTTCCAGGTCATGCCGCCGGTGACGTAGGCCAGTTCCGCTGTCAGCGGCCCGGCCCGGTCGGTCACGAGCTGCCAGTCCAGGGTCGGCTTCAGGATGCTGTCATCGAGCAAGGAGGGGAACAGCGGCGTACCAGGCAGCAGAAATTGCAGCTTGCCATTCACCTCAATGATCGGCTGGCCGCTCGCGCCATTCGCGTAGGCCTGCTGAGACTGTTGGTACTGGTATCCGAAATTTTGGTACGCCTCCGTGTGCGGGACGTAGCCGCTGCGGACGATCCGGCCAGGCACCAGGACGGTCTGATCGCCATGCTGGACCTGGAAGTCAATCGTCTTACCCTCATAGAGCGAAAGGAGCAAGTCTTGGGAGATGGGGTCCGCTCGATAGTTCTGTTCACGAATCTGCAAGGCGCGTTTGCCCAGAGGGTCACGCAGCACGACCGAATCCGGTTCCAGGTGGTAGGTGATGTCGCTGATCGTGACATGGTTCAGCCCGGCTGTCAGGTCCAGCGGGATGGTCTGGCGAACCACGGCGAAGTTCTGGTTGTAGATCGTCAGGGCCTCGTCTTGTGCGGCCGGGGGGGCCGCGACGGCGGCGGTCGTCAGGCCGAGCAGGGCGGCGGTGAGTATGAGGATAGGGCGCACGGGTTTCTCCTTGGGAGTCGTTTGGTGTGCTGTTAGACCCCGCCCGGCGGGTTCGGCTTCATAATGAGAACGTACTCCCTGGCCTGGCTGGCGAAGGTGTCCAAGAAGGTGTTCCCGCTAGGGTCTGTCATCGCGCCAAATATCCGTCTCCCATCTAAGAAGGGTGTGGGCTGGCCCGTCGGGAAGACGGTTTTGCACCCGCCGGAAGTTGCCCGATAAAGGATGCCGCCGGATGTGAACCAGAGGGCGCCCAGGCGGTCACGGGCAGCACTGCTGATATCCGGCGTGACCGGCAATGTTGGGAAGACGATCTGTCCGGCGGTAGATCGGGTGGAGAAGTCATTCGGCCCCGCCGCGTAAACCATTGGCTTCCAGCCGTTCACCTCGGTCCAGACGAGCGTCTTGAGCGTGTCCTTCTCTACTAAAGACGGGTTCATTTCCGGGTTGACGCAGAGCAGGCCACCCTTGTTGAAGAACGGCGAGTTGAACGCGAACTGCATGAGGTCCGGCCGCCCCCAGTCTTTGGCCGTCCAGTCATGCCAGACATGACCGTCGAAGAAGTGCAGATGCCAATCTTCGGTGCGGTAGGCGATTCGGCCGTCGGCACTGAATACGGGTGTCCTACCGCCTAAGTCAACGATAGACGCATCAGGCGTATTTAACTCGGCCATTAAGGCGGCATCGAAACTGTGAAACGTCTGCCAATTCTGGCGGGGAGGATCGTAGACAAAGACAGGCGCTTTCGGTCCCGCGCTCGGCCAGGGCAGTAGCCAGAGGCGATCCCGGCTATCCAGGGCAAACGTGGCGAGGAGGGCAGGGATGGCCTCTGGCGGGAGCGGGTGCGGACTCCAGGTTGTTCCATCCCACTCGCTCAGGGCGGCATGGGCGGCCGGGGCGAAGTCGCCGGGCCGTGCGTCCAGGTTCCACACATGCCCATGCGCGTCCTGGACCAGCGGATGGCTGGTCGTCAGGGTGCGGATCGCGCCGGACGGCGCGCGGCCCAGATGGGCTTCCAGGTGAGTCTGGGCTGGGGCGGGGCCAACGTTGCCTCCGGCATTGAGAGCGACGACCCCGCCCATTGCAACAGGCGAGGAAAACAGCCGGGTCGTGCTGGAGAGCGCATAGCCGTAACGCCAGTCGAGGCGGAGCGGCGGGCTGGGCCGAGGCGGGAGGAGCCAAGCCCCGGCCCCATAGGAACCGACCCACAGTCCGGCGGGCGTTTGGAGGAAGGGACGCATCGTGAAGTCTTGAGAGACGACCTGCGCGTCCATCCCGTCAAGGAGCTTCCGCCAGACGCCGGCCCTCTGTCGCCAGAGGGTCGTCGTCAGCGTTCCGGGGTGTGAGTTGGAGGCGAAGCCTGCAACGACGTACCAATCCGTCCCAATGGTGAACGTCTTCTGAACCGACTGGAAGGCGAAATGCTCCGGCTCAGGGACTGGGGTGCCGCGCAAGGTCTCCGTATCTACGTCATACGCGCCTCCGTTATGAACAGTCACCCACAGGTGCCCCGGCCCGCGCGGGGCTATCCAATCCAGGGGCTTATCGGGCAGGCCTGCCAGGGTTTCGTGATGGACCATGCGGCCGTTCTCCCAGCGCAGTATTCCGTGCAGGGAGGCGAAGTTGTCCGCTCCGGTCAGGCTGTCCGTCCAAAGGCACACCCGGCCCCGGTTATCTTCGGTCGCCAGCAGAGGGTTCTGCGTGAGTACAGCTTCGTTGCCTTGGGCCGTCCCATCGCCGTTCCCCTCGTAGCCCCGATGGTAGTCCGCGTCGCGAATAGCATAGGCGCGTTCTGGCCTGTCAGAGGTCCCGAAAGTTGTCGGGATGCGGTAGACGTCGCGCCCCATCCCAGTGATCCAGACGTTTCCCGCCGTGTCCCCGAATAGGCGTGGTGAAATCACCGCGTCCGTAAAGCGGGCGACGAGGCGGGACACCGCCCCCCGATGGGCCGTCAGTAGGTGGTCGTCGCTTGCACCCCTATCCCAGAGACAGACGACCGCGCCGGACGGCAGCCGGCCGAGGACAGTGGGCCGAGCCGAGACGCCCTCAGG
>JAYTRQ010000410.1:0-4868 GCA_043746125.1 Armatimonadota bacterium
TGTTCCGTGCAGAACGTGTCATAGGTCGTGATCAGGCTGATGACGTCCGCGTCCCCGGCGTTGAAGCGCAGGATGCGATTATGCCACTCGTCCAGCCATGACTTCCGACTGCCGTAGGCAAGGAGCGGTGAGAACCCGAACATTCGGGCCTCCTCCGCCCACTGCTCTACCAGATGCTGATAAGGGGCGATGACAACCAGGGCGAGCCGCCGGGCGTCTTGGTACACCTGCACGGCGGCGGCCAGGGCAATGATAGTCTTGCCCGCGCCCGTCGCCATTTCCAGTAGCCCGCGATCGCCGGCCTTCCGCCAGGCGGCGATGGCTTCCTGTTGGTAGTCCCGCAGGACGACCGAAGGCGGGATCATCGGGCGCACGGCGTAGCGCCCGCGCGTTTCGGTCACGACGTCCGGCACCCAGGGGGGGCGCTGGTAAGGCCGGTCAGACGTCCGAAGCTGCAAGATTTGTGCCCGTGTTGCGGCCGGCACGTCATAGACTTGGACGTTAGGATCTTCATTCGCCCACAGCCGCGCGAAGCGGGCGGCGTCGCCGGTCACGAGTGGTGCGAACGCCGGCTCCCAGGAGGAGAAGACCTTAACCGATTCGTAATTGCGCGTCCCCTGGATGCTATCGTTATACGAGCCGTTAAAGCTGACTTGATTTCTCTGAGCGTCGGTGAAAATGCCAAACTTGTCATGGAAGTCGCCCCGGTCCAGCTTCGCGCGTGGCACGGCCAGCTTGAAGTCCAGCACCCCGTCGGCGACCATCCAGGCGAGGGCCGAGAGCGTGTCACGGGCCAATGTCTCTGTCATGTCCGCAAGCTGCGTTTGGAGTCGCACGTACAGGAGTGGATCGGTGCGGGCGGCGTCGCCCGTTTGCAGCGCTTCCCAGTCGGCTGGGTCCAGGATCGGACTCGTTACCCACCGCGCCCGCCCACCGTTGTTAGCGAAGGCGGCCATGCCCTCCGCCGCGATCCGAAACCAACCGGAACTGAAGTAGCCGACGCCCCGGTCATAGGACACCGACTCGCGCAGCAGCGGCACGAACAGATCCGCGATCAGATCGGCGGAAGACGTGTCCAGTACGGGCGCAATTTTCAGGTCGTTCAGCAATAGGATACCAGGAGCGAGAGGGGGCTTTGAGTCTATTATAACAGTGAAATTGTCTTTTAATGGACTCCTAAGAGACAAATCGCAGATTCATTTTTCTTTCCACTTTCATTCCACTCTGTTACTTTGGGCCGTTTGCGGAAATGGCCTGCCCATTTTACATGAGACCGGTTGGGAGAGAGATCCCCCGCCCCAATAGAACCCTAGTTCTGGGGGAGCCGGAGAAGATCCTATCCCCGGCGCAAGCGCCGACCCTTCCCTCGGAAGGAAGGGTGAGGAAGTGGAGAGGGCGCAAAGTATCGGTATTCCACAATGCGGTAGCCGTGCCCCTGGCGGGTCTGAGCAGGCAGGGTGGGCAGAATAGAGGCCAGACCGGCGACGTTGAGCATCAGCCGGGCATACCTAAGAGGGAGTCTTCCAGTAGTTTGGCGACCACCTCAGCCTCGTCCGTGCTGCGCTCCATCAGCGCACGGGGAGTCTCACCCGTCAGGTCCTGATTGGGGGCATTCAGCCAGGCACGTGCGGCGGCAGCGGTGCCGACCAACCGGTTCAAGGCGGAGGCGACGCGGAGATAGACCCGTAGCCCTTCCTGGAGGGCACGTCCCGCCGGAGTCCGGTGGACGGTCGTGTAATTCGCGCCCCAGGGCACGCGCGAGGGCGGTCAGCGGCAGGCCGAACCATTCGGCAAGGCGGTGTGCGTCCAGGCGGCCGGAGCGAGGGTCGTGCAATTCGGGCATGAGGCCGGGGAGGGTCACAGCGGGTGCGGGCGCCGCGGGGTGCGAGTACGGCAACTCCAGAAGCCGCTGAAGGCGGTATTCAAACTCGGCACGGTCGGCGTGGCGCGTGAGGATGTCTATGCCGGGGCGGGTCAAGCGACGGCGGGCAGTGGGGGACAGCGTGCCGACGGTATCCAGAATGAAGAGTACCCGAAGGCCTGGGTAGCGATCCGGCAGGCGCGTTGCTTCCTGAAGAGGCAGGGCAGTCGGATCGGTCAAGTTCAGCACGGTCACGCCTTGCGGGGCGAGTTCCCGGAGCTGCCCCGAGAACCCGGCCCAGGAAACTGTCCATGCTCCGTCAAAAGGAGAGGGGTTCTGAGCCAGTGCCGAACGAGGGCCGCGCCTCAGCGGAGCCGCTCCCGAGGGATGAAGTGGCTGTTCTGAAGAACGTCGGATTGGGCGGAGGCGGCGGCGCAGGTCTTCGTCCTCACCCACAGTTAGGATCCTGTTCACGTTTTTCCCCCTTCGACCACCGAGGCTGCTTGTGGCTGAGGCCAACTGTACCATAGTCCACCCAAAATCCACAACAGGTCTACATCTTTTGGTGCAGACGACTCGCTTCTTTGTGTCACGTCAGGAATGGCCTCGCCGTGACCGCCTGGCCGTCGCTGACGAACGTGATGGCCCCCTGATGGTCCGTGCGGAAGGTCTGGACGCCGTGGGCGGATAGGCGGGCGAGCGTGGCGGGGGCAGGGTGGCCGAAGCGGTTGTGGCGTCCGCAGGAGATCACGGACATCCGAGGGCGAAGGCGAGACAGCCACGGGTCGCCCGTCGCGTTGCGGGAGCCGTGGTGGCCGGCCTTCAGGACGTCGCACGTCAGATCGGCATGGAAGTCCAGCATCTCGGCCTCGGCGGGCGTCTCGGCGTCGCCGGTCAGGACGAACCGAGTGCGGCCGTACTCAATCAGGAGGCTGGCCGAATAGTTGTTGATGGTGGCGTCGTCCGCACCCGTGCCGTACTGGGACTGGCGCCCGTAGGCGGGCATGGGCGGCGGGTTCAGGACCCGAACGCGCACGCCGTCGCCGAGATCGAGCGTCATGCCGCGCACAGCGCGGGCGCAGGGGAGGGCCTTGGCCTTAACACCCGCCAGGAACTGGGTGTAGGCGGGCGAGGGATACGGGAGGACGGTGCCGTCGAGAACCGTGCCGACCTCCTGCTCCCGCAGCACGGCGGGCAGGCCGCCGACGTGGTCGCCGTGCGGGTGGGTGAGTATCAAGATGTCCAGGCGGTTGATGCCCAGGTAGTGCAGGAACGGCACGACGACCTGCGCCCCAACGTCGGTCTCAGCGGACGAGGCCGCATCGCTGACGCCTCCGCCATCCACGAGCAGGGTTCGGCCGCTGGGCGTCTGGACCAGAGTGCTGTCGCCCTGGCCGACGTCAATGGCCGTGACGCGCAGCTTGCCCGCGTCCGGGTTGGGCCGGCGAGTGACGGCCCACCAGAGGAACGGGGCGAGCGGAACGAGGGGGGCCAGCCGCAGGAGTCGGCGACGGGCGGGGTCGGGCGGAGGTGGGGCGGGATTGGTGGGGGCGGCGTTGTCTTCCATAACGTGAGGTCTCCATTGAGGGGGATCGCCCCCCGCCCCCAATTCTGGGGGAGTTCAGAGTAGGAGAGGGAGTCGGAACAGACGTGACGACTGCCCCTCCGGGTTCTTCTCCGGGTCCTAATCCGACTCCCCCAGAATTGGGGGCGGGGGGGCGATCCGAAGCCCTGCCCACCACACCGCCCCATAAAAGTCCAGCAGCAGCGGGACAGGCGGGGGTGAGACGGCCCGGTAGCCCCAGGGCGATTCGCCCAGCGTCCGCACGACGCCGACGATCCGCGCGACTCCCCAGCCCGCGCCGGACAGCAGCAGTGCCCCTCCGGCGTGCCACACGCCCCACAGCGCGGTCCCAGCGAAGGAAATGGGCACCAGGACGAACAGGGCCGGGACGACCAGCGCATTGGCGAGCCAGCCGCTCAGCGAGACCTCGTCGTAGGACAGGGCCACGACCGGCGCGGCCCCGAGTTGCGCCAGCAGAGACAGCCCCGCCATCTCGGCCAGCCACAGGGCGAGGAGACGGGCGGGCCGCCAGCGGAAACGGGCCGTGATGCGGGGTCGCCAGAAGACGTCCCAGAGCGGCAGGGTCAGGGCCAGGGTCGCGATGGTGAGGAACGACAACTGGAAACCAGGCTCTAGGAGCGCCGTCGGCTGTGCCAGGAGGATGACCAGGGCCGCCGCGCCCAGGGCAGTGGGCGCGTCCGGCTCCCGCGCGAACAGGACGGCCCCGAAGTAGACCGTCGCCATCACCACCGCCCGCGTTACCGACGGACGCCCCCCTGCCATCAGCGCGTACAGCCACAGACAGGCAACGGTCAAAAACGCCCCCCAGCGGCGCGGCAGGGTCAGACGCCGGCACAGCCATTGCAGCCAGAAGGCGACGATGCCGACGTGCAGCCCGGCCGAGGCCAGAACGTGAACGGTGCCCGTATGCACGAAGTCCGCCGTCAATTCGGGTGACAGCTCGCTCCGCCGCCCGATCAAGATCCCCGACAGCACGGCCGCACCTTCGGCCGGCAGGGACGCCTTCACGGCCTCCAAAACGCGCCGACGCACGGCCCAGGCCAGGCGGGCGTAGGGGTTCAGCCGACTCCCACCCCGGCGCTCCACGGCCCCCGCCCGCTTGACCCGCAGCTCGCAGTAGACGCCCCGCCGGGCCAGATGCCCCCGCCAGGAAAACGCGCCCGGATTGGTCGCATCGGGCGGCGTCTCCAAGGTCCCCTCTAGGACGACCCGGTCGCCGTAGTCCAGTGGGGGGGAGGGGGCGGCCTCCGGCCCCAAAGCGACGGACACGTCGCCCACAGCGTCAAACGCCTGCCGCCGCGCCGTGATGGACTCCGCCCGGAGGAAGAACGTCACCCGCCCGCCACGCTTGAGTTCCGGGTCGCTCGTGACCGTGCCCACGATCGTCACCGGGGCGATCCGGTCCGCCCAGCGTGAAACATC
>JAYTRQ010000411.1:0-4865 GCA_043746125.1 Armatimonadota bacterium
CGCCTAGGTATCGGCGGCGACCGACGCGCTAGGCCGGACGACGCCGATGGGGGCGGAAGTCGGCCCGCCGCGCCCGAACGGGCTTTGCGACAACACCCAGGCCCTCATCCACGTGCCCGCCGCCTCCCCGCAGGACGTGAACGCGGGGATGGGCCGCTCTTTCGCGGCCTGGAAGCCCGTATCGCCTGAGTATCTCGACGACGTGGGAGACACGCGGCATCGGGACTGGCCCGGCTGGAGAGGCCGCCGTCACACCGACGCCTCGGGCCGCAATGACATCGCGTCCGCCAAAATCGCCTGTGACGCGAGAAACGTCTATTTCTACGTCCACACCCAGGCCAAGATGACCCCCCACACCAACCCGAACTGGACACAGCTTCTCATTGACGCCGACCGGAACCCGAAGACGGGATGGAACGGCTACGATTACGTCGCCAACAGCCGCGCCCTGAACGCCTCCGCGACCGCGCTCAAGCGACTGTCCGACGGCAAAGTCTGGCCGGTCCGTTACGAGGCCGTTGGGAACGAGTGACACGCACCGTCAGGGTCCACGACCTGTTTTTCCGGTTCCGTGGCGGCGGGACCGGGGGGGTGTTCAACGTGAACTGGTTCCGGTTCGGACAGGCGCGTCCGTCCGCAAGAAAATTTAAAGAGACTCAACCATGACAGAACGACACTTGCTCTCTCTCGTCGCCTTGTTCCTCTTACCGTTTGCCGCCCTCCCGGCCTTCGCCCAGGGGGTGCAGACCTCGGAGACGACACCGCAGGCCTGGCGCTACACCACGACCGCCCCCGCCGAGGGCTGGCAGCAGCCAAGCTTCAGTGACACCGGCTGGCAGGCGGCTCCGGCTCCCTTCGGACACGGTGTCAGCGGTGTCCGCACGGAATGGACCGCTGACGATATCTGGCTACGGCGCACGTTTACCATGACAAAGCTCTTTGCCCACCCCTATCTTAACATTCTCCATGACGACGATGCTGAGGTGTACATCGACGGGAAACTGGCGGCGACTGCGCCCGGTGCGACCAGCAGCTACGACCTGACCCCGCTCTCCGCCGGCGCGAAAGGGCTGTTGCTGCCGGGCCGGCATTCGCTCGCCGTGCATTGCCATAATGTCGCCGGGCCGCAGATCATCGATGTCGGTCTGTCGGATTTTGGCCCGCTCACGTTAGGAAGGCCAATTCCCGTCCGCGACCTCTACAGTGACACCTGGGTTGCCACCGACGGCCTGGGACGTGCCGTATCCACCGCGACTAACAGTGGCCCGCCGCGTACTGACAAGATTGTAGCCGTCTTTTATTTTCTGGCGAATCATGTGCGAGACGTCCCAGTTTACGACATTACCAAGCTCCTCGCAGCAAACCCTAATGACCCCCAATATGGTCCGATCAACTCCCCGCACTGGTGGAGCCAGCCCTGGCTCGGCTACTACCAGTCTGATGACCCCTCGGTGATCCGTACCCATATGGAGATGCTGGCCAATGCAGGTGTGGACGTGATCGTCTTCGACAATACGAATGGGCCGACATATCCAGATGTGTACATAAACATTTGTCGGGTACTGGAACAGATGAAGTCTGAGGGCGACAAAGCTCCGCAGATCGCTTTCTTCACCGGACATGGGGCCTGGAACACGCTCTGGACGAACTTCTACTCGCAAAACTTCTTCCCGGACCTCTGGTTCCAGTGGAAGGGCAAGCCGCTGATGATGGTCGCACCTCTGGATAAAGGGCAGACGCTGCCGGATAACATTACCCGCTTCTTTACCATCCGCGGATCCTGGGCCTGGACAGCGGCCTGGGGACCGACCGGATGGTTCGGCAACGGGCATGACGCGTGGGCCTGGCTGGACAACTATCCCCAGAACTATGGCTGGCATGATAATCCTAAAAAACCGGAGGAGATCGCCGTCGAAGTCGCCCAGCATGCTACGTCAAGCATCGGGCGCAGCTCACTCGCGCAGATTGAGCCGCCCGTCAGTGATCTTCGCGTCACCCCCGACACTGAGAAAGGCCTGTGCTTCGCCCAGCAGTTTGACTACGCACTCAAGGTTGATCCGGAGCTGATTTTCGTCACAGGCTGGAACGAGTGGACGGCGGGCCGTTACACTGACGACAACGCCCGATTTGCGGGCAAGCCGAAGGCAAAGGGCGGGACAATCTTCGTGGACGAGTACAACGAGGAGTTCAGCCGCGATATCGAGCCCGAGCAGGGACGTCTCCAGGATGATTACTACTACCAGTTCGTTGATTACGTCCGCCGGTATAAGGGCGTGCGCCCGGTGCCTCCCGTTCCGGCACAGACGATCACCCGCCTGGCCCAGTGGCAGGCCGTCACGCCGGAATACCGGGATGCCGTGGGCGACCCGGTCCATCGCGATCATGCCGGCTGGGGGAAACTGCGCTACGTCAACACGACGGGCCGCAACGACATCGTGGCCGCAAAAGTCGCCTGCGATGCCAAAAACGTCTACTTCTACGTCCGCACGGCGGTGAAGATGGCCCCACGGACGGACCCGGACTGGATGCTTCTGTACCTGAACGTGGACGGCGGCGCCAAGACCGGCTGGCTAGGCTACAACTTCGTGGTCAACCGTCACATCGGCGCGACGACGACCAGCCTGGAGCGGAACGTCGGCGGCGGGTATCGGTGGCAGGCCATCGCCAGCGTCCGCTGCGTCCAGCACGGTGCGGAAATGATGGTGACCCTCCCGCGTGTTCTACTCAGCCTCAAGGCCGGGCCGGCCACGATTGACTTCAAATGGGCTGACCACTGCTTCGCCAAGGGAGACGCCAGTGACTTCACCCTCAACGGTGACGCCGCCCCCGACGGCCGCTTCAATTACCGTGCCACCCTGCGCTGAGGCTCGGGTCAAACACTCTGTCTGCAGCTTGCCAGGCGACGGCTTTCAGGGGCAAATCCAGTGCCGCAAGCGGATGACTCTGCATCAGCGGCGTGCCGGTCTTGAAGTCGCCGAAAAAAGGATCTGGATGGGAAGCAGGGCCAGGCCGGCATTCCAGGCCTGCGCTTGCTTCCGACTCATTTGTGATTGCTGATTTCTGTCAATAGCGTCTGAGAATACTGCGAAAGTCAAGCGTGAAGCGAAAGTCCTAGTAATGTTGACCTCCGCACGTTATGCGGTGAATAGAGCTTGTATTCTCCGCATCAGGAGGTTTGGGTGGGGGGAAAAGTGAACAGCAGGCCACGGCACGTTTTGAGGTGTGGCGGGGTGGGTATAACCGAGAAAATAAGACTAAACTGATAGACGGGTGTTTCGTAAACAGCAGATCCGCGTTTCGAACCCGCGCATCGGCCTAGACCAGATTACAGAGGTTACACCCCACTTTGCCTGGCAGGGTGGGGCGTTTTTGCCGAAAAGAGAGTCACCATGATCACGGTAGCAAATCGGCTTTACGTCAAACCGGAACACGCAGAAGCATTTGAGAAGGTTTTCCAGGAACGGGCGGGCCTCGTGGACGGGATGCCCGGCTTTGTCGCGAACCAGGTCCTTCGGCCGGTCAATGAGGGCGACCCCTATGTCGTCCTGACGACGTGGGACAGCCGCCAGCAGTTTCTAGATTGGGTCCGCTCGGAGGAGTTCCAGAAGGGCCATGCACAGTCCGGGACGCTTCCAAGGGACGCTTATTTTCAGCCGAATGTCTTGGAAATGCACGAGATGATTCAAGACTCGACGCGGCCGGACATGGAGCCTGAGCCTCATGGCGGGCCGTTCAAGATGCACTAGAGGGCAGAGAAGCCCCACGAGAGCCCTCGGCATGATGCCGGGGGCTTTTCGCCGTTCGCTCTGCTTGGCGTCAGTAGCCTGGGCTGGCTGGAACTGACGATGGACGAGCAGAATGCTTCTCCCTAGGGGGAGGGAGGAGAACGCTTTGCGCGGGGATGCGCCTGGGCGTACACCTCTTGTAGCCGCTCGGTTGAGACGTGGGTGTACATTTGCGTCGTGGCGACGCTGGCATGACCGAGCAACTCCTGAATCAGACGCAGGTCCGCGCCGTTGGACAGGAGATGGGTGGCGAATGTGTGTCTCAGGATGTGGGGTGTGATCTTGAGCGTGGTGGAGGCCTCTCCGCAGTAGCGGTCGAAAAGCTTGCGGACTCCCCGGTCCGAGAGCCGGCCCCCGTAGCGGTTAACGAAGAGTGCACCGCTGTCTTTCCCAGCAGGCAGTACCAGCGTCGGCCGGCCCTTGCGGAGGTAGCGCTCCAGAGATTGTAGGGCCTGACGGCCCAGCAGAGTGACGCGCTCCTTCTGGCCCTTGCCAACGACACGAATGACGCCCTCATCATAATCAACGTCAGCAACGCTCAGCGCCACGAGTTCGCCCGCCCGCATTCCCGACGCGTACAGCGTTTCCAGTAGGGCACGGTCGCGCAGGCCCAAAGGCGTGTCCATCTTGGGGGCGGCCAGCAGGGACTCGATCTCATCGGGGCGCAGAAACTTGGGCAAGTGTCGCTCAGTCTTGACCGTGCGGAGGTCGAGAGCGGGGGAGCGGGGAATGAGCCTCTGCCGGGCTAGGTACGCGAAAAAGGAGCGGAGGGAGGCCGTCTTTCGAGCACGAGAGGCGCGAGCGAGGTCCTGCGCTTCGAGATGGACTAAAAACGAACGCAGCAGAGTCACGTCAACGACGTGAATGTCCGTCACGCCCTGAGTCGCCGCATAGTCCGCAAACTGCCGGAGGTCTTCGGCGTAGGCCTTGACGGTGTGCGGGGATGCCCCTCGCACGGCTCCCAACGCGTGCAGAAAGGCATCACAGCAAGCCTCGATCATGCGGGGAGCGCTTCGGCAAGGGCAGCGAGGGCGCGGTCCGCCAGCAAGGCGCCCTTCTCTTTCTTGTCCCGGATGCGGT